>NZ_JBFAPC010000014.1:0-54967 GCF_040675535.1 Patulibacter sp. NPDC049589
CGAGGGCCGCGGCCCGCCGCGCCCCACACCCGGGACGGCCGCCGACCACGCGGCCGACCGCCGACCCGCCGACCTCACTGGTCCAGCCGGTACAGGAACGCGTCCCCGGCCCGGCGCTCCGGCGAGACGACGCCGCGGAAGAGCTCCTTGCGCGCCGCGCGGCACGTCCGGCCGGCGGTGCTCGCGGCCTTCCAGCCGGCGGGGACGGCGCGTCGCAGCGAGCCGTCCGGGCGCAGCAGGTCCATGGACGTCACGCCGACGGTCCGCCCGAGCTTCAGCGTCCACCAGCGGTCGCCGGCGGCCGGACGGATCCTCGGCCGGACCGTCTTCCCGTTCGTGAGGTGCAGCACGACCGAGCCGACGTCGCCGACGCTCGCCGCGGCCACGGCGCCGGTCGGGCGGCCGTCGCGGCACAGCACGCGCGAGAACGCCGAGCCCGTCCCGGCCACGGGCACCGAGCAGCCGGACAGGACCACGGGCGTGTCCCGGGTGGGGCGCTTGTCGGAGACGCAGACGCGCCGCTCGGTCGAGCCGTCGATCGGGTTCGACGTGCGCATCGCGTCCGCGCCGGAGACCCCGACGCGCCACGCCCGGTCGCCCCGCCCGCCCTTGCCGACCAGGAGCGACGGACCGGCCGGCGGCGGGTTGCGCTCGGTCGCGGCCACCGTCGTCCCGGCCGCGTCGCGGACGACGGCCCGGTAGGTGCGGTGCTCGCCCGGGAACTCGGCGAACGCGAACGCGCTCGGCTGCGCGCTCGCCGGCAGCCCGGCCGGCGCGGGCCCGACGGGGACCGTCTCGTGCAGGCCGCCCGTCCCCCAGACCTCGACGGTGGTCGCCGACGGCGGGACGACCGCGACGACGACACTGGCCTCCGGCGCGCTGTTCTCGACGAGCGTCAGGTTGCCCAGCACCTGCTGGGGGTCGCCGACCACGGGCCGGTCCAGGGACTGGTCGTTGCCGAACCCGAACCCCTGCGGGCCGAGGAAGCGGGCGGCGAGGTACGGGCCGACGTTCGTCGGATGGACGAAGACCGCGTAGTGGTGCGACGGCGACGTGGCGATCCGCAGGTCGTGGGCCGCGCCGGCGCCGGCGGGCACGACGAGGCCGGCGCCGGTCGCCAGCGCGACGAGGCCGGGCCGCAGCAGGCGGCCCCTCCGACGGTGGATGGACGAGGACGGCACGGGACGGGACACGTCGCGCAGCCTAGAGAAGCGACCGGGCCCCGCCCCGAGCGTCCCGGGTACGGGCGCGGCGGCGAGGCCCGGGGCACCCGGGAGGGACCGGGCCCCGCCCCGGGCGTCCCGCGCAGGGGAGACGTCGTCTACGCCACGCGCTCGAACACGATCCGGTGGTGGTCCATCAGCTCGCGCTCGAAGCAGACCGTGTTCGCGCTGACGCCCGACGTGAACGCCAGCCGGAAGTCCGCGCTCGTCAGCCAGCGCGGGATCAGCGACGCCTTGATCAGGAGCTTGCGCAGGCTCGGCTCGCCGAAGCGCTGGCGCCAGCGCGCGATCGTCTCGATGTAGTCCAGCCGGCCGCTGGTCTCCGACACGACGCGGAAGTGCGGCGCCGCGCAGTCCACGATCTGGTCGAGGCCCGACGGGAGGTACGAACCCGGGAACTGCCGCCCCATGAGCGCGAGGTACCACGCGTCGGAGTCCCGGGGCGCGTCGATGCTCACCTCGGCGGGGTCGATCATGTTGCGGCCGAAGACCATCGTCTGCAGGTAGAAGCGCCCGCTCTCGGGCAGCAGGCCGGCGACGTTGGCGAACAGGTCGCGGTAGATCTCCTCCTGCCGGCCGGCCTCGTGGTCCTCCGGCGAGCAGAAGTGCTCGAACGCGCCGAGGCTCGCCACGGCGTCGAAGCCCCCGAACGTGTCGCGGGTGACGGTCAGCGCGTCGCGGAGCTCGACGTGGAGCCCGTTGCGGCGGCAGGCCGCGGCCTGAGCGGACGACAGCGTGACCCCGACGCCGTCCGCGCCCCGCCGGCGGACGTCCGCGAGGAGCGGCCCCCAGCCGCAGCCGAGGTCCAGGACGCGACGGCCCGCCTCGATGCCGATCTCCTCCGCGATGAACGCGTGCTTGCGGGCCTGCGCCTCCTCCAGCGTCAGCGAGAAGTCCCCCAGGAACCGCGCGCCGCTGAAGTCTGCCTGCTCCCCGAGACTCGCCCGGAAGATCCGGTCGATCAGCGAGTAGGTGAAGTCGAGGTCGGCTGCGTCCGCCATGCGCCGACGCTATCGACGGGCCGGGCGCGGTCCCTGTCGACGGGCGGTTCCGCGGCTTCCCCGGGCCGGGAGCGCGCGCGGATCCGGGACGGACCGCGGGTCAGCCGGCGGGCCGCAGCCCGTCGAGCACGAGGCCGAGCATGCGGTCGACCAGCGCCGTGTCGTCGCCGGCGTTGTCCGTCGCCCAGGCGATGCCGTAGACGAGCCGCAGCACGTCGCCGGGCTCCGCGTCGCGGCGCACGACGCCGGCGTCCTGGGCGCGCTCGAGCAGCTCCGCCCACCCGGCGTGCGTCGCCGTGCACGACGCGGCCAGCGGGTTGTCGCTCTCCGCCAGCGCGAGCTTCACCGAGCTCGGCACGCCGCGGAACGTCCGCGAGTGGAAGGCCATCTGGCGCAGGTACTCGGCGAGGGCCTGCGCCGGGTCGTCGGCCTCGAGACCCTCGCGGGAGAGTTCGCGGAGCCGGTCGAAGCTCGCCGAGAGGAGCTCGGTGAGCAGCGCGTCGCGCGTCGGGAAGTGGCGGTAGAGCGTGCCGACCCCGACGCCGGCGCGGCGGGCGACCTCCTCCAGCGACCCGTCGACGCCCTGCTCGGCGAACGTCCGCGTCGCCGCGCAGATCAGGGCCTCGCGGTTGCGCCGGGCGTCGGCGCGGAGGGGCTTGGGGGTGGTGGTCTCGGTCATGGGCGTGCGCAGGGTCGACGACGAAGCGGCTTGCCAAACGGAGGCCGCCTCCGTGTAACTCGGTGAAACCGGAGTTCGCCTCCGCTTGTTCATCTTCGCGGATCGATCCCCTCCCCGCAACCCACGGTATCCCCTCATGACCCCCTCCTCGCCACCAGTGGCCGCCGCACCGTCGGCAGACTCCGAGCGGCGCGCCGCCTGGGCGCTCCTCGTCATCGTCACCTGCCAGCTGATGGCCGTCCAGGGCGTCGGCGCCGTGGAGCCGCGGGACTCCGGCGCCGCGTCCGGGGCGCTGCAGACGATGCAGCAGAGCGGCGGAGCGCTCGGCATCGCCGTCCTGGTCCGCCTTCGCGTCCGGCCCGGCCTGACCCACCGGAGGACGCCGCGACGCCGCGACGGAGGATGCCGTCCACCACCGGATACCCTCGGCGGATGTCTCCGTCCCGGACCAGCATCGTCTCCTCCACGCTCGCCGCGGCCGCGGCCCTGTTGACCGCGGGCGCCGCGCCGGCCGCAGGTCGACCGCCGGGCGCTCCCGCCCCCGTCGCGGTGACCCCCGTCGCGTCGGTGGACGGAGCCGACGGCGCGGCATCGCGGGCGATCGCCCCGCGGGCCGCCGACGCCCCCACAGCGTCCGCCGGCGCGCCGGCGGCGGCGGGCGACGGACCGCCCCGGCGTACCCGCGGCCGGGTCTCGGGCGAGCTCGGGGGCGTGCTCGGATCGTGGACCAACTACCGGCAGGCCCTGGCCACGAAGCTGCGGCTGCCCGGGACCGGAGGCCGCCGCGTCGACCGCGTGGTGCTCGTCGCGCAGCCGCTGAAGGGATTCGTCGAGCCGGGGACGCCCACCCGTCGCGTCGTGCTCGCCGACGAGCCCCTGCGCTGCTCGTCGTCGTGCGGCGGGCGGCGGGTGGCGACGAAGGCGCACGTCTCCCGGATCGCCCACGACGGCCGCTACCGCCTCTCGATCGTGCTGCGCCGCGGCAGCCGGACGATCGCCGAGGTCCGTGCCGCGGGTCCGCAGCTGCGCATCGACCGCACCCCGCCGACGTGGGACACCAAGCCGGAGTACTGGATCACCGAGCCGGAGGGCGTGCTGCGCGCCCGGATGACGCGCTGGCCGCCCCCGCCCACCACCAACGAGCTGCAGCCGTGGCAGGCCGGCTACGGCGGGACGGTCTTCCGCTTCTCGACGAAGCCCACGCCGGAGCACCCCAACGGCCAGACCGTCTTCGCCCACATCCCGAAGCGCCTGCTCGACAAGATGGGCAGCGAGGACGGCATCGCGCTCTCGCCGCCCGAGCCCGGGGTCCGCCTGACGGCCCAGGACGTGCCGCCCACGACGCCACCCGCAGCACCGGCCGGGTGACCCGCCCGGGCGCCGGTCGAGCGTCCGCGGCGAGACGACGACGCCTGACGGCCCGGCCCACGGCCCGCGCTCAACCCCGCTCGTGCAGCGCCCGGTAGAGCTCGTTCGCGGACAGCCCGGTGAGGCCCGCCACCACGCGCGCGGCGGACTTCGCCCGGGCGCCGGCGTCGACGAGCTCCGCCACGGCCGCCAGCGCCGCGGCCTGGTCCGCCTCGCCGGCCGCCTCGACCGGGACGCCCGCGACGACGAGGGTGACCTCGCCGCGGACGCCGCTCTCGTGGAAGCGCTCGGCGACCTCGGCGGCCGGGCCGCGCACGACCTCCTCGTGGAGCTTCGTGAGCTCGCGGCAGACCGCGACGACCCGCGTGGCGTCCTGCGCCGCCAGCGCCCGGAGGGTCGCGACCAGCCGGTTGGGCGACTCGAACGCGACCGTCGTCTCGGGGTGCGAGAGCAGCGCCACGACGTCGTCTCCGCGGCGCGGCAGGAAGCCCACGAAGCGCCAGCGGTCCGCCACGATCCCCGCGGTCGCGATCGCGGTGACCGGCGCGCTCGCGCCCGGCAGGACCTCGACGCCCAGGCCGGCGTCGCGCGCCGCGGCCACGAGCCGCCCGCCGGGGTCGCTGACGACCGGCATCCCCGCGTCGCTGACCAGCGCCACGAGGTCCCCGGCGCGCACGCGGTCCAGGAGCTCGGCCGAGCGCACGGCCTCGTTGTGCTCGTGCAGGCTGATCGTGTGCGCCCGGATCCCGTGGCGGTCGAGCAGCCGGCGCGTGTGGCGGGTGTCCTCGCAGGCGACGACCGTGGCGTCCGTCAGCGCCCGCAGGACGCGGGGCGTGACGTCCTCGAGGTTGCCGATCGGGGTGGCGCAGACGACGAGGCGTCCGGGGACGGTGCTCACGCGAGCTCCTCGAGCGCGAGCACGGCGCCGCCGACCATGCCGGCCACCGCGCCGAAGCGGGCGGTCTCCACCCGCGCCCCGTTGGACGGCGGCCGCGCGCGCCGACGGGCCTCGGTGCGGGCGGACGCCAGCAGCAGCTCGCCGGCGTCGGAGACCCCGCCGCCGATCAGCACGAGCTCGGGGTTGAAGATGTTCATGGCGTTGGCGATCCCCACGCCCAGCAGGGTGCCGACCCGCTCGAGCGCCTCGACGGCCGCGCGGTCACCGAGGCGCGCCTGCTCGGTCACGGTGACGCCGGTGATCGTGTGCCCCTCGCCGGCCAGGCGCGCCAGCGCGGACCCCGGCCGCTGCCCGGCCAGGCGCGCGCCCTCGCGCCCCAGCGCGCTGCCCGACGCCAGCGCCTCGAGGCAGCCGCGATTGGTGCACGCGCCCTGGCAGAGCGGCCCGTCGAAGTCGACGACCATGTGGCCGAGCTCGGTGGCCGCGCCCGTGGACCCGCGGACCAGCTGACCGCCGGAGACGACGCCGGAGCCGATCCCGGTGCCGACGGTCAGCAGCACGACGTCGTCGCAGCCGACCGCCGCTCCCCCGCGCCACTCCGCCAGGACGGCGCAGTTGGCGTCGTTGTCGAGCGCGACGGGCAGCTGCAGGCGATCCTGCAGCTCGTCGCGGACGGGCACGCCGTCGAAGGGCTGGTGGACGGTCGAGACCGCGACGCCGTGGGCGCGGTCGACGAGCGACGGGATCCCGACGCCGACGCCGCGAACGTCCTGAGGGGCGACGATCCCGCTCGCCAGGAGCTCGCGGACGTCGTCGACGACGAGCTGCAGCAGGTCCTCCGGATCGTCGGACGCCGGGGCTAGCCGGTACACCCGCTGCAGGACCGTCAGGTCCCGCCGGACGAGGCCGGCGAGGAGCTTGGTCCCCCCGAGATCCACCCCGATGACGCAGTCTCCCGGCACGCGCGGCACCATATCCCCTGATGCAGGGACCCGACGACGAGGCCCAGGGTGGCCGACGACCCGGCCCGGACGACGCGCCCTACACGGTCTACGGCGGTCGCTCCGGCCGCAAGCCGCGCCCGCCCCGCCCCCAGGACGCGCGCCGCGAGCCGCCCGCACCCGACCCCGAGGACGACCGCGGGCCGTCACGCGAGGACCGCGACGGCCTGATCCCCGACCCCTCCGGCCCGGGCTACACGGTCTACGACGCCCGCCGCGGGCCGCGGCGCGGCGGCCCGGCCGGCCCGGCCGACCCAGACGCGCCCGAGCCGGGCCGCCGACGCTTCCGGCGCCGCCGCACCGGTCGGCCGCGGAGCATGCCCCGCCGGATCCTCAAGTGGGTCTCGACGGCCGTCGCCGTCTGGATCCTGCTGTCCGTCGTGCTCTTCCTCGTCTCCGCGACCGTCCATCAGCAGAGCGGCGACGTCGACCAGCTGCTGGGCGGCGGCGGCGCGCCGTTCTCGCCGACGAACGTCCTGGTCCTCGGCACCGACGCCCGGCCGCCGGGCTCCAAGGAGCCGGGCGCCGAGGGCACCGACGGTGCGACGCGCACCGACACGCTGCTCCTGATGCGCACCGGCGGCTTCAAGAACGCGAAGCTCTCGGTCCCCCGCGACACCGCGGTCGACATCCCCGGCCACGGCCGGCAGAAGATCAACGCCGCGTACGCGTTCGGCAAGGAGCGCGGGTCGGTCGCCGCGGTCGAGAACCTGACCGACATCAAGGTCAACCACGTCGCGACGATCGACTTCCAGAACTTCCCGGGCCTGATCGACGCGATGGGCGGCGTCCGCTACACCGCGAAGACCTGCCTCACGGCCGACGTCTCCGGCGGGGCCAAGCGGCCCCGCTCCGGCGTCACGATCGGCTACGACAAGTTCCTGGGCGGCACGTCGTTCCGCCTGAAGAAGGGCCAGACCTACACGCTGAAGGGCTCCGCGGCCCTGGCGCTGGCGCGGGTGCGCAAGAACCGGTGCGACGCCGCGCAGGACGACGTCAACCGCGCGGGCCGCCAGCAGGAGATCGTCGGCGCGATGAAGCGGCGCATCCTCTCCCCCGCCGGCTTCATGCGCCTGCCGTTCATCGCCTGGAAGGCCCCGCAGGCCGTGAAGACGGACATGGGCGGCTTCAGCCTGCTCGGCGTCGCGATCGCGCAGCTGCTACCCGGCGGCGGCTCCAGCTCGGTCCTCAAGCCGACCGGCTCCGAGGTCATCCCCGGCGGTGGCCAGGCGCTGACGGTGTCGCAGGACGCCGTGAACCGGGCCCGCAAGCGCTTCGACAAGTAGGCGGCTCGGGGCGCGGCCTCGCGCCGCGACTCCGTCCGCCCGGAGGGGCCGGGCGGCGGCCGCCGTCCGCTGCCCGGCCGCGCCCTACGGCGTCTTGGGCGCGGGCTTCGGGGCCGGCTTGGCGGCCTCGGTCTTCTTGCGCTCGGCCCGCTGCTTGCGGAACTTGTCGTCGTGCGCGTCGGCGCCGTCGGACGCGGCCTGCTCGAGCTGCTGGTTGCCCTTCCGCGAGCCGTAGTCGTTCGCGTAGAAGCCGCTGCCCTTGTAGTGGACCGCGGGCGCGAAGAGCACGCGCTGGACCGGGACGCCGGTCTCCGGGTCGTGCGTCAGCGCGTCGTCGGAGAACTTCTGGATGATCTCGAACGTCGTCCCGTCGGGACGGCGGTACTCGTACGTCGGCACGGCGTGCTCCTTCAGTCGGCCTTGGAGGACGAGGACGACGAGCCGCCACCGGAGGAGCCCGAGGACGCGGCGGACGTCGAGGCCTTCGACGAGCCGGAGTCGCTCGACGAGGACGAGCCGCCGTCGGACGAGGACGACGACGAGGAGGAGCTGTCCGAGGACGAGCCGCCGGAGGAGTCCGACGACGACGAGGAGCCCTCGGACGACGACCCGCCGTCGGAGGAGGACGAGGACGACCCGTCGCCCCCGCCGCCGACCGGCCGCTTCTTCGTGCCGTAGTCCGTGTTGTGGAAGCCCGCGCCCTTGAAGTGGATCGCCGGCGCGCTCAGGACCTTGCGGACCGGGACGCCCGTGTCCGGGTCGTGCGTGAGCGCGTCGTCCGTGAACTTCTGCAGGACGTCGAAGGTCGTCCCGTCGGGGCGGCGGTACTCGTAGATGGGCATGGGTCTCGGAGTATAGGCCGGGAGGCATCGCTCGCAACCGCCCCTTGGCACTCCACGCGTGAGAGTGCCAAGACGGGCGGCCCCGTCGCCGATCAGGCCGTCGCGCGTGCCTCGTCGCCCGCCCGCTCGCGCCCGGCCTCCGCGCCCCCGCGGGCCCGCACGGCGGGCTCGATCTCGAGCATCCCGCGCAGCAGCGACGCGACCTCCAGCATCGCCTCGCGCGAGCGGCGGCCGACGCCCGGCGTGTTCGCGAAGCCGTGGATCAGGTCCGGCATGCGCCGGGCCACCGCGGTCGTGCCGGCGTCCCGCAGCGCCGCGGCGTAGGCCTCGCCCTGGTCGCGCAGCGGGTCGAAGCCGGCCGTCACCACCAGCGCGGGCGCCAGGCCCCGCAGGTCGCCGGTGATCGGCGAGACGCGCGGGTCGGCGAGGTCGACCGCCCCCGGCGCCCCGAGGTAGTGCCGCTCGCACCAGTCCATCGAGTCGTCCTCGAGGTAGAAGCCGTGCCCGAAGAGGTCGCGCGACGCATACTCGCGCGTCCAGTCGACCGCCGGGTAGAGCAGCAGCTGCGCGGCCGGACGGGCGTCGTCGTCCCGGCCGCGGCCGGCGGCCGCCGCCTGGGCGGTGATCGCGGTGAGGTTGCCGCCGGCGCTGTCGCCGCCGATCGCCAGGCGCTCGGGGTCGGCGCCGAGCTCCGCGGCGTGGTCGACGGTCCACCACCACGCCGCCGCGGCGTCGTCGGGGGCGGCCGGCCACGGGTGCTCGGGCGCGAGCCGGTACTCGACCGAGAGCACGAGGATCCCCGCGCCGGCGCAGAGCAGCCGACACACGGCGTCGTGGGAGTCGCGGTCGCCGAGGACGAAGCCGCCGCCGTGGAAGAACACGAGCAGCGGCAGGCGCTCCTGCTGCGGCTGCCAGGTCAGGGCCGGGTTGCGGACGCCGCCGGGGCGGTAGAGCCGCGCCTGGAGCGGGCCGGTCGCGCCGTCGATCTCGAGGTCGTCCGCGGCCGCGACGGCGATCGGGCGGCCGGCGGCGACGAGCGCCTCGTGGCGCAGCGTGCGCCGCGCGTCGGCGACCGGCTGCTCGTGCCACGCGGGGTAGCCGAGGCGGTCGCGCAGCGCGAGCATCGCCCGCGTCGCGGGGTCGAGCGTCTGCCCGTCGCGTCGCAGGGCGGGGACGAGACCGACCCGGCGGTTGGGCCCGCCGGTGGCGCCCAGCCCGCGCAGCGCCTGGCGCTCGAGGCGCCCGCGCAGCTCGAGCTTCGGGGGCGGGGCCTGGCGTGTGGGTCGGCGCAGCGGCATGGAGGAATCCTACCGCCGGTCGGAGTCGGCTGTCGATCGAAGCTACGGATCCGTATCCGGTGCGTCTCCGCCGGGCCGCCGCGGCGACGGGGCGCTCATGGTCGCGGACGCCCGCGGCCCCGGACCACGGCCCCTGCGGGCGAGCCCGTACCCTCTCGCCATGGCCTCCGACGTCGTAACGATGGACAAGATCGTCGCCCTCTGCAAACGCCGCGGCTTCGTGTTCCCGGCATCGGAGATCTACGGCGGCATCGCCAACACCTACGACTACGGCCACTACGGCGTGCTGCTCGTGCAGAACGTCAAGGCCGAGTGGTGGAAGGCGATGCTCCAGGATCGCGACGACATCGTCGCCCTGGACTCGGCGATCATCCAGCACCCGAAGGTCTGGCAGTCCTCGGGCCACCTCGACGGCTTCTCCGACCCGCTCGTCCAGTGCCTGGGCAAGTGCAAGAAGCGCTTCCGCCTGGACCACCTGCAGGAGGCCGCCGTCGAGGCCGGCGAGGACCCGGCCCTGGTCGTGTGCCCGAACTGCGGCGGCGAGCTCTCCGAGCCCCGCGAGTTCAACCTGATGTTCAAGACCCAGATCGGCACCGTCGAGGAGTCGTCCTCGACGGTCTACCTGCGGCCCGAGACGGCCCAGGGCATCTTCGTCGACTTCAAGCAGGTCCTCGCGATCTCACGCAAGAAGCCGCCGTTCGGCATCGCACAGATCGGCAAGTCGTTCCGCAACGAGATCACGCCGGGCAACTTCATCTTCCGCACCCTCGAGTTCGAGCAGATGGAGATGGAGTTCTTCGTCCCGCCCGCGGAGTCGACCGAGTGGTACGAGCACTGGAAGCAGACGCGCTTCGACTGGTACACCGGCCTCGGCGTCCGCGCCGACCACCTGCGCCTGCGCCCGCACGACGAGGACGAGCTGTCGCACTACTCCTCCCGCACCGCCGACGTGGAGTACCTCTTCCCGATCGGCTGGTCCGAGCTCGAGGGCGTCGCGGACCGCGGCGACTTCGACCTGACCGCGCACGCCAAGGGCGCGAAGACGAAGATCGAGGTCTACGACGAGGCCTCGAAGGAGCGCTACGTCCCGCACGTCATCGAGCCCGCCGCCGGCGTGGCCCGCGCGACGCTCGCGTTCCTCGTCGACGCCTACGACGAGGAGGACATCGACGGCGACGTCCGCACCGTCCTGCGCCTGCACCCGCGCCTCGCGCCGATCAAGGTCGCGGTCTTCCCGCTCGTGAAGAAGGACGGCCAGCCGGAGCTCGCCAAGGAGATCCGCGACGCGCTGCGCCGCATCGGCACGACGGAGTACGACGAGTCCGGCGCGATCGGCAAGCGCTACCGCCGCCAGGACGAGATCGGCACGCCGTGGTGCGTGACGGTCGACCACCAGACGCTCGAGGACCGCACCGTCACGGTGCGCGACCGCGACTCGCTCGAGCAGACGCGCGTGGCGATCGACGACCTGGTCGCGCTGTTCGCCGGGCGGCTGGCCGAGGACTGGGTCTCACCGAAGCCGCAGGACTGACCGGGAGACCGGCGCGCGACCGGGGAAGCGCGCGCCGGTTGCCCCGCCGGGGCTCAGCCCTTGCCGCAGACCTTCAGGCCGTAGGCGTTCGCCTTCGTGTTCGCGTCGGCGAACGGGCTGGGCGCGCCGCTGTCGTTGTTCAGGAGCACCGTCGGGTCGGTCTTGGCCTTGGTGATCCCGTCCTGCAACGAGGCGACGAGGGCGTCGACGGTGTCCTTGTCGTCCTTCGGGGCGTCGAGCGCCTTCAGGTCCGTCACCTGCTTGTCGAGGTTCGGCAGGGCGACGTCGGTCGCGATCGTCTTCAGCTGCTCCGGCGTCGGGCTGTCGGTGCCCAGCGCCGTGACGGCCGCCGTCGCGTCCTTGTCGAGCTGGTCGTTGGCCTTCTGGCAGATCGCGTCGGCCTGGGTGATGAAGTCGGCCTTGCTCAGGCCCTTGTCGTCGTCCCCGCCGCAGCCGGCGAAGATGAGTACGGCGCCGATGAGTGGCGCCGCGAAGAGGTGGGTGCGCATGTGGTGGTTCTCCCCGTTGTGAAGACCCGCGAACGCGGGCCGCGCATCACCATACGGGTCGGCCGGCCCCCACCACATCGGGGTGGACACCCTGGAGATCGGGGGCCTCGTCACACGCCCGACCCGTACACCGGCCGCTACGGTGCGCGCATGCCGCCCGTCGAGCACCCGCTGTTCTCCCGCGTCTGGTCGTGGGCGATGCGCCACGAGCCCGGCGACGTCGTCCGCGGCCGGATCGAGCTGCTCGAGGGCCTCTCCGGCCGGGTCCTGGAGGTCGGCGCGGGCACCGGCTCCAACTTCCCCCACTACCCCGCGACGGTGCGCGAAGTGGTCGCCGTCGAGCCCGACCGCGTGCTGCGCGAGGAGGCCGCAGTCGCGGCCGCCAAGTGCGAGACCGCCCACCCGGAGACGCGCATCCGCGTCGTCGACGGCACGTTCGAGGCGCTGCCCGACGACGCGGCCGGACCCTTCGACGCGGTCGTCTGCGCGCTGGTGCTCTGCTCGGTGGCCGACGTCCCCGCGTCGCTGGCCGCGGCGCACGACGCGCTGCGTCCCGGCGGCGAGCTGCGGTACTACGAGCACGTCGCCACGGACGGCTGGCTCGGCGGCGTGCAGCGCGCCGTCGACGCGACCTTCTGGCCGCGCGCGTTCGGCGGCTGCCACACGCACCGCGACACGGTCGGGGCGATCCACGGCGCCGGCTTCGAGCCCGTCCGCCATCGCGACGTGCGCATGGCCCCGCGCTGGGCGCCGGTCCCGATCGCGCCGATCGCGCTCGGCGTCGCCCGTCGCGCGGACTGACGCGCGCCCCGGCACACCGCCGCCGGACGCGGTCCGCGTCCGGCCACCGGCGGGCCCGCCTCCGTCGGCGGCCGGGCCCCGGAGCCCGCTCAGAGGTCCCGGTAGAGCCCGCGGGCCGCGGTGGCCGCGACCTCGATCGAGGCGTCCATGTCGCGACCCGGGTCGGCCAGCAGGCGCAGCGCCATGCCGTAGCCGAAGCCGAGCATGACGTCGGCGACCGTCTCGGGGTCCGCGACGAGCTCGATGACGCCCTCGGCCTGGAGCTCGCGGCTGCGGGTGGCGATCGCGTCGCTCATGCCCTGCATCAGCGACGTCAGCTCGTCGGCGATCTCGGGGTTGCGCTGCGCGAGCGTGTAGAGCTCGAGCAGCATCGTCACGAACTGCGGCTCGTGCCGGACGGTCGCCTGGAGCGAGCGGACCCACTGGCCGACGAGCTCGTCGGCGTTGCGCGCCCGGCCGAGCTGCGCGGCCATCGCGGCGAAGCGGACCTCGGAGTCGCGCTTGGCGACCTCGACGAGCAGCCGCTCCTTCGAGCCGAAGTAGTAGTGCAGCAGGCCGCGTGAGACGCCGGCCTCGCGGGCGACGTGGTCGAAGGTCGAGCCGGCCACGCCGCGACGGGCGACGCTCGAGCGCATCGCGTCGACGATGCGCAGCGCCTTGTCGGTCGCGAGCTGTCGCTTCGTCTCCTCCGTGGCCACGGCCACAGGTTACCTGGCTGGCTGGCCAGCCGACGGAGGAACAGTCGACGGCGGCCCTGAGGCCGCCGTCGGGAACCGCGGGTGCCTGGTCGTCGTGCCGCCCGCGGGCGGCAGGACGACCGGGCTCAGCTGCCGGAGACCGGGGTGGTCGGCGTGCCGGCGACCGCGCCGTTGCCGTTGGTGGAGGCCGTGCCGGCGGCGGCGCCGACGGAGTAGTCGAGCTCCTCCTCCGGGCCGAAGACGAGGTCGAGCGCCTTCGTGCGCAGCGCCGGGACCGTGACGACCGCGATGCTGGAGCCGACGATCGTCAGGAAGAAGAGGCCGAACTTGCCCTTCTTCTTCTTGGCCTTCTTGCCGCCGAGCTGGCCCTTGGCGTCGAGCAGGGCGCTCGTGCCGGCGCGGACGTCGCTGTGGACCTTCTTGTCCTGCAGGAGCGCGCCCGGGTTCGCGGAGACGCGCGCGTAGGCGGCCTTCGCGGCGTCGGCGAGGTTCCGCAGGTCCTCGTGGAGGTCCTGGTTCTCGATCAGGTTGCGGACCGCGTCCTCACGGGCGGCGACCTGCTTGGACGCCCTGCGGCCGGCCTTCTTGGCGGTCTTGCGCGCGGACTTGGCCTGGGCCTTCGCCTGCGACTTGAGCTGCTTCTTGGACTGCGTCTTCAACGCCATGGTCCTCCGTCTCGGGGTGGTGAGGCCGAACGCCCGAGAGCCTATCGCTCCGGGCCCGCGGCCACCGACGTTGCACGCCGGGCGACCACGGGAACTCGGTGGTTCCTGGACGGTTCGCTACCCGGCGTCGCGTTCGGGCAAACCGCCCAGCGCGGCCTCCAGGACCTGCTCGACGCGGTCGACCCAGACGAAGTCGATGCGGGAGCGCAGCGGCTCCGGGACGTCCTCGGCGTCACGCTCGTTCTCGCGCGGGGCGATCACGCAGCGGACCCCGTTGCGCTGCGCCGCGAGCGCCTTCTCCTTCAGACCGCCGATCGGCAGGACCTCGCCCGTCAGCGTGATCTCGCCGGTCATCGCGACGTGCTGGGCGACCTCCCGGCCCGTCAGCAGCGACGCGATCGCGGTGGCGATCGTGATGCCCGCCGACGGCCCGTCCTTCGGGGTCGCGCCGGCGGGCACGTGGACGTGGAGGTCGTGCTGGGAGAACCAGTCCTGCGGGACGTCCGGGGCGACGACGGCGAGGTTGCCGCGGACCCAGGTCAGGGCCGCGCGGACCGACTCCTGCATCACGTCACCGAGCTGGCCGGTCGTCGTCAGCGTCGGCTGCGAGCCGGACTTCGGCATCGCCGCGGCCTCGACGAACAGGACGTCGCCGCCGACCGGCGTCCACGCCAGGCCCGTCGCCACGCCGGCGCGGCGCGTGCGGCGGCGCAGCGCCTCGCTGGACCCCGCCCACGTGCCGCGGCCGAGCAGCTCCTCGACGCGCGCCTTCGACACCGTCACGCGCTTGGGCTTCTCCAGCGCCACGTCGTCCGGGGTGTTCTGCTCCTGCTCGACGATCTCCCGCGCGATCTTGCGCACGACGCGACCGATCTCGCGCTCGAGGTTGCGGACGCCGGACTCGCGGGTGTAGTCCTCGATCAGGGTGCGCAGCGCCGGGTCCCCGAAGCCGACCCACGAGCGCCGCAGGCCGTGGCGCTCGAGCTGCCGCGGGACGAGGTAGCGCTTGGCGATCTCGAGCTTCTCCTGCGCCGTGTAGCCCGCGAGCCGGATGATCTCCATGCGGTCGCGCAGCGGCCCGGGGATCGTGTCCAGCGTGT
The DNA here is from genome assembly GCF_040675535.1 of Patulibacter sp. NPDC049589. Taxonomy (NCBI): domain Bacteria; kingdom Bacillati; phylum Actinomycetota; class Thermoleophilia; order Solirubrobacterales; family Patulibacteraceae; genus Patulibacter; species Patulibacter sp. NPDC049589. The sequence continues at coordinate 14,901 of NZ_JBFAPC010000014.1, forward strand.
TGGCGGTCGTCACGAACATGACGCGCGAGAGGTCGAACGGCACGTCGAGATAGTGGTCGCGGAACGTGTCGTTCTGCTCCGGGTCCAGCACCTCGAGCATCGCGGACTCCGGACCGCCGCCAGTGCCCATCGAGCCCATCTTGTCGATCTCGTCGATCATGAGCAGCGGGTTGCTCGACCCCGCGTCGCGCATCGCGCGGATGATGGTGCCGGGCATCGCGCCGATGTACGTGCGGCGGTGGCCGCGGATCTCGGCCTCGTCGCGCACCCCGCCGGCGGAGATCCGCTCGAAGTTGCGGCCCATGGCGCGGGCGATCGACTTGCCCAGCGACGTCTTGCCGACGCCGGGCGGGCCGACGAGGCAGAGGATCGAGCCGCGCGCGTCGGGCTTCAGCTGCCGGACGGCGAGGAACTCGAGGATCCGGTCCTTGATGTCGTCGAGCCCGAAGTGGTCGGCGTCGAGGACCTCGCGGGCGCGGTGCAGGTCGAGGTCGTCCCGCGTGCGGTCGTTCCACGGGAGCGAGACGATCCACTCCAGGTAGGTGCGGACCACGCCGTGCTCCGCCGACGCCTGCGGGATCGACTCCAGGCGGTGCAGCTCGCGGTCGGCCTGCGTCTCGACGACCTCGGGCAGCTCCAAGGCGTCCAGCTGCTCGCGCAGCTCGGCGAGCTCGGCCTCGAGCGGGTCGTCCTCCCCCAGCTCCTCGCGGATCGCCTTGAGCTGCTGGCGCAGGACGTACTCGCGCTGGCCCTTGTCGAGCTCCGACTGGACCTGCGACTGGATCTCCGACCCGATCGAGATGACCTCGAGCTCGCGGGCGAGGATCGCCATCAGGCGCCGCAGGCGGGCCTGGACGTCGACCTGCTCCAGCAGCGCCTGCTTCTCGTCGGTGCCGATCCGCAGCGACCCGGTGATCAGCTGCGACAGCGCGACCGGGTCGTCGATGTTGGCGACCGCGACCTGCAGCTCCTCGGGCAGGTACGGGACGGCCTCGACGATCTTGGAGAACGTCTCCTGGACGCTGCGGTGCAGGGCGGTCAGCTCGGGCGACAGGTCGCCCTCCGGATCCGCCGACGAGCCCGCCTCGACGGGCTTGCCGTCGAGCAGGTCGGGCAGCTCCTCGATCTCCGCCACGAGGTACGGGTCGCTGCTCGTGAAGCGCGTGAGCCGGACCCGCTGCGTCCCCTGGACGAGCAGCCGCAGCGTGCCGTCGGGGACCTTGAGCATGCGGACGATGTGCCCGATCACGCCGACGTCGTGCACGCCCTCGGGGCCCGGGGCCTCGACGGCCGCGTCGCGCGAGGTCGCGAGGACGAGCCGGCGGTCGCCGGCCAACACGTCGTCGACGAGCGTCACCGAGCGCTCCTGGCCGACCGCCAGCGGCAGCATGGTGTCGGGCACCGCGACGACGTCGCGCAGCGGCAGGACGGGCAGTGGACCCCCGATGCCGCCGTCGCCCTCGCCCTGGATCGCGACCTCCTGGGCGGCGCCCGGGTCGGAGACGATCTCGATCACGAGCCCTCCCGGCCCTGCGCGGCGGACGAGCCCGCGGGCGTGGTGTCGTCGCCGTCCTCGCGGAGCGGCAGCTCGACGCGGAGGATCCCGTCGCGGTAGGTCGCCCGAGCGCGGTCGGCGTGGACCTCGGCCCCCAGCGGCACGGTGCGGCGGAACGCGCCGGTGCCGATCTCGACCTGCTGGTAGGCGCGGCCCTCGGCCTCGCCGGCCTCGCGGCAGCCGGCGAGCACGAGCTCCCGGCCGCGGATCTCGAGCGCGACGCGGTCGGGGTCGATCCCCGCCAGCTCGGCGTGGACGACGACCCGGGGCTCCCCGCCCTCCGGCGTCTCGCAGAAGACGTCGACGGCCGGCTCGAAGCCGGCGCGGTGGGTGCGGCCGTGCAGGCCGCGGTCGAGCACACCGCCGAAGAGCTCGTCCATCTCGCGGCGCACGCGCTCGAAGTTGGCGAACAGGTCGCCCTCGCGAGAACGCATGGGGGCAATCTACCCCTGCGCCCCGACGCCGTCCCTACACGTCGTAGACGGCGTCGGCCACCGCGACCTCGACCGGGATCCCGCCGGCGGTCTCCGTCGCGCGCCGCAGCGCCACGCCGGGGTCCTCCTCGTCGGAGATGTGGGTCAGCACCGCGCGCTTGACGCCGGCGCGGAAGACGGCCTCGCCCGCCTCGGCGGCGGTGAGGTGGCCGCGCGGGCCGGCGCGCTCCGGGCGCGGCAGCGTCGCCTCGACGAAGAACAGGTCGGCGCCGGTCGCGAACTCGATGAGGTCCTCGTTCGGCGCGCAGTCCGAGCCGTAGACGAAGCGGCCGCCCGAGACGGTGGAGACGACCTCGACCGCGTAGGCGGGGACGAAGTGCGGGACGGCGCGGAAGCGGACCTCGAACGGGCCGAGCCGGAGGGTGGCCTCGGGGTCGTACTCCTTCGACGCGAAGGCCTGCTCGACGAGCGCGGGCATCCCCCACGCCGTCATCACGGTGCGCATGACCTTCTCGCCGCCCGGCGGCAGGTGCAGCTGCGGGCGCGCGGGGTGGTCGGTGCCCGGCCACGGCGGCACCGGGACCGGCTGCTGGCGCGGCGCGAACGACAGCGCGTAGCTGTACGGGACGAGGTCCAGCGTGTGGTCCGCGTGGCAGTGCGAGATGACGCAGGCGTCGAGGTCGACGTAGTCCATGTGGGCTCGCAGCTTGCCGAACACGCCGTTGCCGCACTCGAGCAGCAGCGTGTAGCCGTCCTCGTCGAGGAGGTAGCCGCTGCAGGCGCCGTCGACGTCCTGCCATGCCGGGGACTTCCCCAGAATCCTCACGCGCACATGAGCTCCCTCACCAAGATCGATCCAGTCTAGGGACGCGGACGGGACGGGTGCGTCCCGCTGTGCGACGGCCCGTTGACGCGGTGTCGAACGCCTTGCCCCGGAACGACGACGGCCCGCCGTGAGGCGGGCCGTCGGGCACCTCGGAGGTGGCGTCGTCCGCCTACGCCTTGGCGAGGACGCTCTCGTCGGTGTACGTCTCGCCGGCCTCGGCCTTGGCGACCAGCGACGCCGGCGGCGTGAAGCGCTCGCCGTACTTCTCGGCGAGCTCGTTCGCGCGCTCGACGAAGCCCGGGAGGCCCGTGGCCTCCTTCGCGCCCGCCGGCGTGTAGCCGTTGATGTACTGCAGCACGCCACCGGTCCAGGCCGGGAAGCCGATGCCGAGGATCGAGCCGATGTTCGCGTCGGAGACCGTCTCCAGCACGCCCTCGTCGAGACACTTGACGGTCTCGAGCGCCTCGGCGAAGAGCATCCGCTCCTCGTAGTCGACGAGCGAGAGCGTCTTCGGGTCGGTGTTGCCCGGGACGTCCTTCGCGCCGAACCGCTCCTTCAGGCCCTTCCAGAGGCCCACGCGCTTGCCGTCCGCGTAGTCGTAGAAGCCGGCGCCGGCGAGGCGACCCGCGCGGCCCTGGTCGATCATGAAGTCGATCACGTCGAACGCCGGGTGGCTGGACCAGGCGCCGTTGTTCTCGGACGCCGCGGCCTTCGTCTCCTCACGGATCTTCTTCATGAGGTTGAGGTTCAGCTCGTCGGAGAGCTGGAGCACCGGGGCCGGGTAGCCGGCCTGCGAGCTGGCCTGCTCGATCGAGCGCGCCGGGACGCCCTCGTTCAACAGCGAGATGCCCTCGTGGATGAACGTGCCGATGACGCGCGAGGTGAAGAAGCCGCGCGAGTCGTTGACGACGATCGGGGTCTTGCTGATCTGCTTGACGAGGTCGAGCGCGCGGGAGAGCGTCTCGTCCGACGTCTTGTCGCCCTTGATGATCTCGACGAGCGGCATCTTGTCGACGGGCGAGAAGAAGTGCAGGCCGATGAAGTCCTCGGGGCGCGAGACGCCCTCGGCGAGGTCCGTGATCGGCAGCGTGGACGTGTTGGAGCCCAGCAGCGCGTCGGGCTTGAGGAACGGCTCGATCTCGGCGAAGACCTGCGCCTTGACCTTCGGGTCCTCGAAGACGGCCTCGATGACGATGTCGGCGCCCTGCGCGAGCTCCGGCTTGTCGGTCGCGGTGATCCGCGCGAGGAGGGCGTCGCCCTTCTCCTGCGAGAGCTTCCCGCGCTCGACGCCCTTGGCGACGAGCTTCTCGGAGTAGCCCTTGCCGCGGTCCGCCGCCTCCTGCGAGACGTCCTTGAGGACGACCTCGATGCCGGACTTGGCGGCCTGGTACGCGATGCCCGCGCCCATCATGCCGGCGCCGAGCACGACGACCTTCTCGAACTTCACGGGCACGCGGTCCTTCGAGCGACCGCGGAGGCCACCTACGGCCTGCATGTCGAAGAAGAACGCCTGGATCATGTTCTTCGCCACCTGGCCGGTGACGAGGTCCACGAAGTAGCGGCCCTCGATCTCGATCGCGGTGTCGAAGTCGACCTGCGCGCCCTCGACGGCGGCCGACATGATGTTGACCGGCGCCGGCATGTTCGCGCCCTTGAGCTGCTTGCGCAGGTTCGAGGGGAACGCCGGCAGGTTCGCGGCGAGCTTCGGGTTGCTCGGGGTGCCGCCCGGGATCTTGTAGCCCTTGACGTCCCAGGGCTGGACGGCCTCGGGGTTCGCGGCGATCCAGGCCTTGGCGGCCGGCAGCAGGTCGTCCGGGGTCGCGACGAGCTCGGACACGATGCCGATCTCGAGCGCCTTGGACGGGCGCAGGCGCTGGCCCTGGAGCAGGACCTGCATCAGGCCGTTGGCGATGCCGAGCAGGCGGATCGTGCGGGTGACGCCGCCGCCGCCCGGGAGCAGGCCGAGGGAGACCTCGGGCAGGCCGACGACGATCTTCGGGCTGTCGACGACGATGCGGTGGTGCGTGGCCAGCGCGATCTCGAGGCCGCCGCCCAGGGCGGCGCCGTTGATCGCGGAGACGACCGGCTTGCCCAGCTGCTCCAGCCGGCGCAGGTCGGCCTTGATCGCGCGGACGTTCGCGGCGATCTCCGGCGCGTCGGCGCGGGTGGCCTTCTTCAGGTCGTTGAGGTCGCCGCCGGCGAAGAAGGTCTTCTTCGCGGAGGTGATGACGACGCCCGAGATCTGGTCCTTCTCGGCCTCGAGGCGGTCGATGGCCGCGGACATCGACGCCTTGTAGTCGTCGTTCATGGTGTTCGCCGACTGGTTCGGGTCGTCGAGCACCAGGTTGACGACGCCGTCGCCGGCGTCTTCCCAGCGGATGGTGTTCGTGAAGCTCATGTGGTGTTCCTCGCTACGGGGTTCGTCGGATCCGAGCGGGGCTCAGAACGCCTCGACGACGGTCGCGATGCCCATGCCGCCACCGACGCAGAGCGTGGCCAGGCCGTACTTCTTGCCACGGCGCTGGAGCTCGTCGATCAGGGTGCCGAGGATCATGCCGCCGGTCGCGCCGAGCGGGTGGCCCATGGCGATCGAGCCGCCGTTGACGTTCGTGATCTCGGGATCGATGTCGAGATCCTTGATCAGGCGCAGGGCGACGGCCGCGAAGGCCTCGTTGATCTCGACGAGGTCGAGGTCGGACGCCTTGAGGCCGGCCTTCTTGAGCGCCTTCAGGGACGCGGGGCCCGGGGCGGTCAGCATGATCGTCGGGTCCGCGCCGGAGACGGCGGTCGCGAGGATGCGGCCCTTCGCCTTCAGCCCGTTGCGCTCGCCGCTCTCGGCGTTGCCGATGGCCAGCAGCGAGGCGCCGTCGACGATGCCGGACGAGTTGCCGGCGTGGTGGACGTGGTCGATCTCGTCGACCCAGTGGTACTTCTGCAGCGCGACGGCGTCGAAGCCGCCGGCGTCACCCATCAGCGCGAAGGACGGCTTGAGCTTCGAGAGGCTCTCGACGGTCGTGCCACGGCGGATGAACTCGTCGGTGTCGAGGACGACCTGCTCGTTGAGGTCCTTGACCGCGACGACGGAGTTCTTGAAGTACCCGGCGTCCTCGGCGGCGCCGGCGCGCTCCTGCGAGCGGGCGGCGAACGCGTCGACGTCCTCGCGCGAGTAGCCCTCGATCGTGGCGATGAGGTCGGCGCCGATGCCCTGCGGGACGAACTGGGTGTGGTAGTTCGTCTCCGGGTCCATGGCCCAGGCGCCGCCGTCGGAGCCCATCGGCACGCGCGACATCGACTCGACGCCGCCGGCGAGGACGAGGTCCTCCCAGCCGGACGCGACCTTCTGCGCGGCGATGTTGACGGCCTCGAGGCCCGAGGCGCAGAAGCGGTTGAGCTGCACGCCCGCGACCGTGTTCGGGAGACCGGCCTTGATGGCGGCGGTCTTCGCGATGTCGGCGCCCTGGTCGCCCACCGGCGACACGACGCCGAGGACGAGGTCGTCGATCGTGTTGGGATCGAGCTGCTCGTGGCGACCCAGCGTCTCGTGGATCAGGCCCACGACGAGGTCGATCGGCTTGGTCCCGTGCAGGGAGCCGTTGCTCTTGCCCTTGCCGCGGGGGGTGCGAATGGCCTCGAAGACCAGCGCCTCGGTGCTGCCCATGTGGAACTCCTGTGCTCGCCTGTGCTCGACTGCCACCGGGCCCCGGGGAGAGACCTCGTCGTCCGCGACGCGGACGCCGCACGGACCGACGGTGACTCACGCAATACTACCTGGCTGGCTGGCCAACCGGCCAGTCGACGGCCGCTGTCGCGGCGCGACCCGGTTCCTCCGACGATCCCGCACGGGCGTACGCCCACCGGGCGGGCCGCGGAACGGCCGGCGGCCGGACCGCCAGGGGCGACGCCCGCGGCGCCCCTGCGGCCGTCGCTGATCAGGCGCCGGGACGTCCCGGCGCCAGCGGCTCAGGCCGCGTAGCGGCGCGCCTGCTCGGCGGCCGTGGGGAACGCGAACGGAGTGCCCGCCGCGCGCTCGGGACGGAACGCGAACGCCATCTGGCGCGGCGGGTGCAGCCCCTGCTCCCGGTCCGGCCGGAACGTCGCACACGGCTCGGAGCGGTCCAGCGCACACAGCATGTGGCGACGGAAGAAGCAGTCGTCGCAGCTGGGGGCTGCGGCGGCGCTGCGCGAGCGGGTGCGGGCGTCTGGACGAGGGGTCACGAAGTGGTTCCGAGGTGCTGGTTCGGGGTGCGGACAGGGGAGGACGCAGGCCTCCGCGGCGGAGGCCCGACGACCGATCGATGAAGCGTCGCCGACCCCGCTGGGAGCGGTGCGACGGACGCCGAGGCAGGTGCTCTGGTGTGCCGCGGACGAGCGTCCTGCGGCACGAGGGCCATAGAACCACACCGGCTCCCCCAGCGCGACCCTTGTTCCCGCTAGTTGGTCACTTTTCGTTCACAGTCCGTTGCAGGTTCGTCGCATTCGGCGGAGAACGTGCACCGTCGGGCCCTGCGGGTGGCCGGACGGTGGACCCGGACTGTCGTCGGGCGTCGCTTCCGTGTCAGTGGTTGCGACGGTCCGTGTCAGTGGCCCTGGGTGCGGTCGGGCTCGATCGCGGATGCGGAGTCGTCCGACTTACGGCGCGCCGGCGCCGATGCGCCCGACCTGGCGACGTAGATCGGCGGCGGCGGGTCCCTGACACGACCTGTCGTCGCCACGGACACCAGCGCGACGCCCGACACCCGGACCGCAGGGCCGCGCCGTGCCGGTCCGCCATCATGGGCGCATGCGCATCCTCGTCACCGGTGCCACCGGGTTCGCGGGATCCGCGCTCCTGCCGCCGCTGCTGGCCGCCGGGCACGACGTCCGCGCGTTCGCCCGCGACCCCGCGAAGGTCGGGCACGGCGTGGCCGCCTTCCGCGGCGACCTGACGACCGGGGCCGGCCTCGACGCCGCGCTCGACGGCGTGGACGTGGCCTACTACCTCGTCCACTCGATGGAGCCCTCCGCCGACGGCGTGCCGTTCGAGGTCCGGGAGCGCCGCTCCGCCGAGCGGTTCGCCGCCGCGGCCACCGCGGCCGGGGTCCGCAGGAGCGTCTACCTCGGCGTGATGGTCGACGAGACCCGGGCGCTCTCCCCGCACCTGGAGAGCCGCCTGGCGGTCGAGCACGCGGTCTCCGCCGCCACGCCGGAGTGCGTCGCGCTGCGGGCGTCGATCGCGATCGGCCCGGCGTCGCGCTCCTTCCGGTTCCTCGTGCGCCTCGTCGAACGACTGCCCGTGCTGCCCCTCCCGCCCTGGCGGCGCTTCCGGACCCAGCCGATCGACGAGCGCGACGTCACGGCCGCGCTGCTGGCCGCGGCGACGACCACGGCGGCCGACGACGCGCGCCTGTCGCTCGACGTCGCCGGGCCCGACGTCGTCAGCTACGGCGAGATCCTCGAGCGCATCCGCGACCTGATGATGGTCCGCCGCCCCAGCATCGGGGTGCCCATCAGCTCCACCCCGATCTTCGGCCGCGTCGCGTCCGTGCTCGCGGGCGAGGACCCCGAGCTGATCCTGCCCCTGATGGGCGGGCTCTCCGGCGACCTGCTCGCCCGCGACGACTCCTGGACGACCGCGCTGGGCGTCCGGCCCCACGGGTTCGACCGCGCCGTCAACTACGCGCTCCTGCAGTGGGAGCGCCACGAGCCGCTCCGGGCGCGCTGAGGCCCGGAGGACGGCCCGTCTCCCGGGCACGCAACGGGTCCCGGAGCGGCGGTGCTCCGGGCGGGGGGTTCGCGGATGCACGCCCCACACCGCCGACTAGTCTGGGGGTCATGAGCGCCGTCCGGGCCACGATCGACCTCCCCGCCCCTCCCCAACGCGTATGGGACGTGGTCATGGATCCCCACCTGCTGGAACGGTGGGTGACGATCCACCGCGAACTCCTCTCCGCCGACGAGGGGCCCCCGCACCCGGGGTTCTCGATGGAGCAGCGGATGTCCATCCGTGGGGCCCCGGTGACGGTGTCGTGGAAGATCGACGAGTTCGAGCCACCCCTCCGGGCGACGTGGCAGGGTTCGGGCCCCGCCCGGTCCACCGCGTTCATCGAGTACGCCCTCGAGGAGATCGACGGCGGGACGCGGTTCAACTACACCAACGACTTCCAGCCCCCGATGGGGATCCTCGGGCGTGTGGCCTCCCGGGCCCTGATGGGTGGGGTCCCCGACCGCGAGGCGAAGGCCTCGCTGGAGCGCCTGCGCGAGCTGCTCGCCGAGGACGCAGTCTGAGGCCGTGCCCCGCCCCGGACGCGACAGCGTTCCCCGGCGGCGGGGCACAGCACACCGGGCGCGGGCACGTCCGGGCCGCCGGCACCGCGCACCCGGCCCGCGCGGCGCTTCCGGGGCGGTGGGAGCCGCCGGCGCCACGACCCGCCCTCCCGTCGACCGTGTCCACACACGGCGACGTGCCCGCCGGCCCGTCACCCCCGCCGCCGGCCCGGCCCCGACTCCCCCCACACCGTCCCTCCCGGGCCTCGTGGCCCACACACGGCGCGGCGGTCCGGCCGCCACTCGCGTGGTGAACCGCGTTCACCGTCGCCCGGCCCGGCCCACGCCGGCCGCGCACACCCACGGCCCCCACCCATCCACAAACCTCTCGTCCGCGGCATCGGCTAGGCTACTCCCGCTTCGGTGTCGTGTTGCGGAACCCGTGGGGTCCCGCCGTGTACACCGCCTCCCACATCACCACGAGGTTCCCCTGATGTCCGACTTCCTCACCGAGAAGCGCGACGAGATCCAGGCCCGCCTGGACGAGCTCGCCCCCCTGATCGCCGAGCACGACCGCCTCCAGCGCGCCCTCGACGCCCTCGACGGCGTCGACAACTCGGGCTCGGGCGGCCGCTCCGCGGAGAAGAGCGGCTCACGCGGCGCCGGCCGCCCGCGCGGCAGCGGCGAGCGCTCCCGCCAGGCGCTGGCGCTCCTGCGCCAGGAGCCCGGCCTCGGCGCCGCCGAGGTCGCCCGCCGCATCGGCGTGCACCCCAACTACGCCTACCGGATCCTCCCGGGCCTCGAGGAGCAGGGCCTCGTGGAGAAGAAGGAGCGCCTCTGGTACCCGAAAGAGGCCGCGTGACCGGGCGGACGTGACCCGCTGAACGACGAAGGGCCGGCGATCTCGCCGGCCCTTCGTCGTTCTCGGGGTCCGCGGTCGCGCCGCGGACCTGCTTCCTAGATGAGACCGAGCTGCTTGACGGTGTCGCGCTCCTCGGTGAGCTCCTTGACCGTCGCGTCGATCTTCGACTGCGAGAACGCGTCGATCTCGAGGCCCTGGACGATCGAGTACTCGCCGTTCGTGACCGTGACGGGGAACGAGGAGATCAGGCCCTCGGGGACGCCGTAGGAGCCGTCCGACGGGATCGCCATGGAGGTCCAGTCGCCCTCGGCCGTGCCGTTGACCCACGTGTGGATGTGGTCGATCGCCGCGTTGGCGGCCGAGGCGGCCGACGAGGAGCCGCGGGCCTCGATGATCGCGGCACCGCGCTTGGCGACCGTCGGGATGAAGGTGTTCTCGAGCCAGTCCTGGTCGCCGACGGCCTCGGCGGCGTTCTTCCCGCCGACCTCGGCGTGGAAGAGGTCCGGGTACTGCGTGGCGGAGTGGTTGCCCCAGATCGTCAGCTTCTTGATCTCGGTGACCGGCACGGAGAGCTTCTGGGCCAGCTGCGAGATCGCGCGGTTGTGGTCCAGGCGCGTCATCGCGGTGAAGCGGCCGGCCGGGACGTCCGGCGCGTGGGCCTGGGCGATCAGGGCGTTGGTGTTCGCCGGGTTGCCGACGACGAGGACGCGGATGTCGTCCGCGGCGCCCTTGTTGATGGCCTCGCCCTGGGGCTTGAAGATGCCGCCGTTGGCCTCGAGCAGGTCGCCGCGCTCCATGCCGGGACCGCGCGGGCGGGCGCCGACGAGCAGCGCGACGTTCGCGCCGTCGAACGCCTTGTTGGCGTCGTCGGTGACCTCGATCGAGTTCAGCAGCGGGAACGCGCAGTCGTCGAGCTCCATCGCGGTGCCCTCGGCGGCCTTCACGGCCGGCGTGATCTCCAGCAGACGGAGGTTCACGGGGGTGTCGGGACCCAGCAGATGACCACTGGCGATCCGGAAGAGCAGCGCGTAGCCGATCTGTCCGGCGGCCCCGGTGACGGTGACGTTGACGGGCGACTGGGTCATGTTCTCTCCTGCGTGCTTGCGAGGACGATGCGGTCCGGGTCGGCGGTGGCGCGGGCCCCGGTGCGGCCGATGCTAGTGCTTGCGCCCGCGTGGACGCGTCCACCGCCGGTGACAGCGGGCGGTCGCAGCGCCCCGACCTGCGACGATGGGTCCCGCATGCCCACCACGCGCACCGTGCCGCTCGCAACGCTCTTCGGCATCCGCATCGGAGTGAACCCGAGCTGGTTCTTCGCGCTCCTGCTGATGATCGTGCTCGTCGGCGGCCGCTTCGACGTCGTCCTGCCGGACGCCTCCCAGACCACGGCGTACGCGCTCGCCGTCGCCGCCGCGCTGCTGTTCTTCGTCTCGCTGATCGCCCACGAGCTCGGCCACGCGCTCGCGGCCCGGCGCTTCGGGATCCAGACGCAGGGCATCGAACTGTGGCTGCTCGGCGGCGTCGCGCGCCTCAGCCGCGACTCGCGCACGCCGCGCGAGGAGTTCGTCGTCGCCGGCGCCGGCCCCCTCGTCACGCTGCTCCTCTTCGGCATCGGCGCCGGCATCGGCCTGCTGATCGGCAGCCCGAGCGAGCTGGCCGACGCCGTCTGGGTCCCCGACAGCGACGTGCGGATCTCCGCCCCGATGGCGATCGTCGGCTGGCTGACGTTCATCAACGGCGCGCTCTTCGTCTTCAACATCATCCCCGCCTTCCCGCTCGACGGCGGCCGCTTGGCGCGCGCCGTCGCCTGGAAGATCACGGGCAACCGGCAGCGCGCGACCGTCGCCGCCGGCTTCCTGGGCCGCGGCTTCGCGGTGCTGCTCGCCGCCTTCGGCGTCTACGAGCTGATGGAGGGCGACTCGGTCGGCGGGCTCTGGTACCTGATCCTCGCCTGGTTCATCGCCAGCGCCGCGAAGGCCGCCGTGATGACCAGCGCGATCAGCGAGCAGCTGCACGAGGTCACCGCCACGGACATCATGGATCCCCAGCCGCCGTGGCTGCCCGACAGCGTGACCGTGCTCGACGCCGAGCACGAGACCCTGCGCCCGTTCGACGCGCCGTGGGCCGCCGTGCTCGACGCCGACGGCTACTACCGCGGCATCGTCACGGCGCAGCGCGTGCGCGAGGAGCTCGGCGCCGGCCGGCCCGGCGTCCTCGTCGGCGAGCTGATCGAGGACGGCGAGCCCCCGCTCGTGCCGCCGGACGCCGCGCTCGAGGACCTGCTCCAGAGCGAGCCCCTGCGGCGCCTCGGCGCGCTGCCGGTCATCGACGACCAGCGGATCATGGTCGGCCTCGTGACCTTCGCGCAGGTGCGCGAGGCCCTGGCCCAGGCGCTCCCGGGCGCCGAGGTCCGCGCCTAGCGGCGCGCCATCCACCCCCGGGGCCCCCGGACGCAGAACGCCCCGGGTGGTGACCCGGGGCGCGGTGTTGCGAGCGTCGAGCGGTCCGCGCCGTGCGCGGACCGGGCGACTACTGCGCGACCATCTTCTTCGGGTGCGTCTGCTTCTTCGTGCGCGACGAGCGGCGGTACTCGCGGTTGAGCATGCCGATGACGTCGATGCCGATGTTCTGCGGGCAGACGCGCGAGCACTCGCCGAAGTTGGTGCAGCCGCCGAAGCCCTCCTCGTCCATCTGCAGGACCATGTTGCGGGAGCGCTCGTCGCGCTCCGGCTGGCCCTGCGGCAGGTTGTTGAGGTGCGTGAGCTTCGCGCCGGTGAAGAGCATCGCCGCGCCGTTGGGGCACGCGGCCACGCAGGCGCCGCAGCCGATGCAGATCGCGGCGTCCATCACCGTCTGGTGGACCTCGGGGGTCACCGGCTGGGAGTTCGGGTCCGGCTGCGGGCCCGTCGTCACCGAGATGTAGCCGCCGGCCTGGATGATGCGGTCCAGGGAGGAGCGGTCGACCGCGAGGTCGCGGACGACCGGGAACGCGTTGTTGCGGAACGGCTCGACGTAGATCGTCGACCCGTCGTCGAAGTCGCGCATGTAGGTCTGGCAGGTCGTGACCTGGTTGGGCCCGTGCGGGATGCCGTTGACGACCAGCGAGCACATGCCGCAGATGCCCTCGCGGCAGTCGCTGTCGAACGCGACCGTGCGGCCGCCCTTGGCGACCAGGTCCTCGTTCAGCGTGTCGAGCATCTCGAGGAACGAGGCCTCGGGGTCGACGTCCGAGACGTGCTTGGTCTCGAAGTGGCCCTCGCTCTCCCGGTCGTCCTGCCGCCAGATCTCGAGCTGGAAGTTCACTTGTAGCTCCTCGTCGCGAGCTTGACCTCGTTGAAGACGAGGGGCTCGTCGTGCGGCTCGAAGCCGCCCGCGTCGAGCCCCTCTTCCGGGTACTCCCAGGCGGTGACGACGGCGAAGTTCTCGTCGTCGCGCAGCGCCTCGCCGTCCTCGGTCTCGTGCTCCCCGCGGAAGTGGCCGCCGCAGGACTCCTCGCGGCGCAGCGCGTCCTCGCACATGAGCTCGGCGAGCTCGATGAAGTCGGCCAGGCGGCCGGCGTACTCGAGCGTCGGGTTGAACTCGTCCGCCGAGCCGTCGACGCGGAGGTCCGTCCAGAACATCTTCCGGATCTCGCGGATCTCCTCGATCGCCTCGGTCAGGCTCTCCTTCGTGCGGAGCATGCCGCACTTGTCGAGCATGATGTGGCCGAGCTCGCGGTGGATCGCCTGGGGCGACTTCGTGCCCTGGATCGACATCAGCCGGTCGATCTGGGCGGTCGCCGCGGCCTCGGCCTCGACGAACGCCTCGTGCGTCTCGTCGAGCGCCGTCTGGCGCTGCGAGGCGAGGTAGTGCATGACCGTGTGCGGCGCGATGAAGTAGCCGTCGGCCAGCGCCTGCATCAGCGCCGAGGCGCCGAGGCGGTTGGCGCCGTGGTCGGAGAAGTTGGCCTCGCCGATCGCGAACAGGCCCTTGATGGTCGTCTGCAGCTCGTAGTCGACCCAGAGCCCGCCCATCGTGTAGTGCGGCGCCGGGTAGATCATCATCGGCTTCTCGAACGGGTCGTCGCCGGTGATGCGCTGGTACATCTGGAACAGGTTGAGGTACTTGCCCTCGATCGCGTCCCGGCCCTGCGCCTCGATCTCGTCGCGGAAGTCGAGGTAGACGCCGCGCTTGGTGCCGCCGACGCCGAGGCCCTGGTCGCACGCGACCTTGGCGGCGCGGGAGGCGATGTCGCGCGGGGCGAGGTTGCCGAAGGCCGGGTAGCGCTCCTCGAGGAAGTAGTAGCGCTCCTCCTCGGGGATGTCCTGCGGCTCGCGCTGCTCGTCCGGGTCGCGCGGGACCCAGATGCGGCCGTCGTTGCGCAGCGACTCCGACATCAGCGTCAGCTTCGACTGGTACTCGCCCGACTGCGGGATGCAGGTCGGGTGGATCTGCGTGTAACAGGGGTTCGCGAAGAAGGCGCCCTTCTTCGTCGCCCGCCACGCCGCGGTGACGTTGCTGCCCATCGCGTTGGTCGACAGGTAGAAGGCGTTGGAGTAGCCGCCGGACGCGAGCACGACGACGTCGGCCGCGTGGCGCTCGATCTCGCCCGTGATCAGGTTGCGGGCGATGATCCCGCGCGCGACGCCGTCGACGAGGACGACCTCGAGCATCTCGTGACGGTGGTGGACCTCCACGTTGCCCTCGGCGACCTGGTGCTGGAGCGCCTGGTAGGCGCCGAGCAGGAGCTGCTGGCCGGTCTGGCCGCGCGTGTAGAAGGTGCGCTTGACGAGCACGCCGCCAAACGAGCGGGTGGCCAGCTGGCCGCCGTACTCGCGGTTGAACGGCACGCCCTGGGCCGTGGCCTGGTCGATGATGTTCGTCGAGACCTGCGCGAGCCGCCAGACGTTGGCCTCGCGGGAGCGGAAGTCGCCGCCCTTGATCGTGTCGTAGAACAGCCGCTGGACGGCGTCGCCCTCGTTGGCGTAGTCCTTCGCCGCGTTGATGCCGCCCTGAGCGGCGATCGAGTGGGCGCGCCGCGGGGTGTCCTGGAAGCAGAAGCTCTTGACCTTGAAGCCCTGCGCGCCGAGGCTTGCCGCGGCGCTGGCGCCGGCCAGGCCGGTGCCGACGACGATGATGTTGTGGTGCGCGCGGTTGCGCGGGCCGACGAGCTTGTGGTCGTCCAGCCACTTGCGCCACTTGCCGGCGATCGGGCCTTCGGGGATGCGGGCGTCCAGCGTGGTCACTTCGAGACCTCCGTGGGGGCGTTCGGCCCGGTGACGGGCTCGGGCAGGATGCCGGTGGCGAAGCCGAGCGGCACGAGCGCGAAGCCGATCGCGACGACCGCGGCCAGCGCGGTGGCCCCGTGGCGCAGCGTCGCGTTGCGCGACGAGCTGTCGAGGCCGAGCGTCTGGAAGAGGCTCCAGACGCCGTGGCGCAGGTGGTAGGCGAGCGAGGCCAGCGCCGCGATGTAGATGACGACGAAGTACCACTTGTGGAAGGCGCCGTAGAGGTTCGAGTAGATCTCGCCCTCCTTCAGCGGCGTCACGTCCACCGTCAGCAGCGTGAACTGCAGGATGTGGAAGATGATGAAGACCAGCAGCAGCGGGCCGGACAGTCGCATCGTGCGAGCGGCCCAGCTGCGGCCGATGCGCTTGGCGGGAAAGCCCGCGGGCCGGGCGGCCCGGCTGCGCATCGTCAGCTGGTAGACGCCGACGATGTGGACGATCAGGGCGCCGAGCAGGGCGACGCGGATCACCCAGAGGATGAACGAGTACGGCAGCAGCGGCGTGCCGAACTCCCGGAGCCAGTGGCCGTAGTCGTCGACCTGGGCGCCTCCGTGATCACCGCCGTCGGCGCCGAGCAGCGTCGTCAGGTTGCCGATCATGTGCAGGACGACGTAGCCGACGAGCACGAGACCGGTCACCGCGACGATGACCTTCTTGCCGACGTTGGAGTCCCACGCCTCCCCGATCCACGTGCGCCTGCGTCGTCTTAGCTCTTGGGTCGCCACAGCGCGGCCGATGTTACGCGCCGTGCACGGAAGAGGGTGGTCTCCCTGCCCGTAATCCGTGCCACCCGTCACATAAGCGTGGCCTCAGGAATTCGGCGTCGCGGCGCGACCGTCGGATCCTACTGCATCTATTAGGTATCCCGCCATTTCGGCGGGTCGCGCCGCGGCCGGTGCCGGGCGGCCGGGTGACAGCGCGACGAGATCGGCTTGTGTGCTGGCGATCACGTCGATCGAGGCCCGATCGTGCATGGGGCGCGCTCGCCCTCGACGCCGTCCGCCGCCGTCGACACTCGAACCAATACAAACACCATCTATATAACCACCGTGATCGCCAACGTTTGGCGTTCCATACGTACGGCAGCACACCGAAGGCATCGACCCACCGCGTTCCACCCCACGAGCACACGAACGCGTACGACCCACGCGCCGCGGACCACACGCCGTTCGACCGGCCGGACCGACGCCGTCGCCGCCGGACGGCGGATCGCGCAGAAGTACCGTGCGAACGGCGTTGTCGGCGCGCCTCGCCGGGTCGTCCCGAGCGCTCCCCGCGCACCCCCGGGAATCGGCGGAAGGGTACCCGAAACATCGACCCACGAGCGTGCTGTCGGGGGACCACTGCAACCCCCACGACGGGACTCGGGTGTAGCATCCGCCACCGGTTCCCCAGTAGGCCCGAGGAGGCCCATGCCTGCACACGACGTCCTCATCATCGGGGCCGGATTGGCCGGTCAGCGCGCAGCGCTCGCCGCAGCCGACGCCGGCGCCACGGTCGCGATCCTGAGCAAGGTCCACCCGGTCCGCTCGCACTCGGTCGCCGCGGCCGGCGGCATCAACGCCGCCATCAACCCCGAGGACGACTGGCGGTCACACGCCTTCGACACCGTCAAGGGGTCGGACTACCTGGGCGACCAGGACGCGATCGAGATCATGTGCTCGGAGGCGCCCGGCGAGATCATGCACCTCGAGCACATCGGGGTCACGTTCCACCGCAACGACACCGGGCACCTCGACCTCCGCGCCTTCGGCGGCGCGTCGATGAAGCGCACCGCCTACGTCGCGGACATCACGGGCCAGGCGATCCTGCACGTGCTGTACGAGCAGCTCATGAAGTACTCGGACCGGGTCGACCGGTACGAGGAGTGGTTCAACACCTCGCTGCTGAAGGACGACTCCGGGCGCTGCGTCGGCTGCGTCGCGCGGAACATCCGCACCGGCGAGATGCGGACCTTCAACGCGAAGTCCACGATCCTCGCCACCGGCGGCGTCGGCCAGGCGTTCAAGCCGACGACCAACGGCCTGATCTGTACGGGCGACGGCATGTCCCTGGCCTACCGCGCCGGTGCGCGGCTCATGGACATGGAGATGATCCAGTACCACCCCACGACGATGACGGCCAACGGCTTCCTCATCACCGAGGGGGCCCGCGGCGAGGGCGCGCACCTGCTCAACGCCGCCGGCGAGCGGTTCATGGAGAAGGACGCGCCGAACAAGATGGAGCTCGCCTCCCGCGACGTCGTCTCCCGCGCCGAGCAGCGCGAGATCAACGAGGGCCGCGGCACCGGGCCGCTGAAGGACTCGGTCCTCCTCGACGTCACCGTCGTCCCGAAGAACCGCGTGCTCGAGGCGCTCCGCGAGATCGTCAACCTCGGCCGCGACTTCGCCGGGATCGACATCACGAAGGAGCCGATCCCGGTCCGCCCGGGGCAGCACTACACGATGGGCGGCGTCAAGACCGACGTCAACGGCGAGACCGACGTGCCCGGGCTCTACGCCGCGGGCGAGGTGGCCTGCGTGTCGGTCCACGGCGGCAACCGCCTCGGCGCCAACTCGCTGCTCGACACGCTGATCTTCGGCAAGCGCTCCGGCCAGCACGCCGCGGCGGTCGCCGGCGAGATGCAGATGCCGAAGGTCTCCGACGCGCAGCTGCAGGACGACACGCGCCACATCAAGGCGATCATCGACCGCCCGAAGACCGGCCGCCGCATCTCCGAGATCAAGGAGGAGCTCGGCGTCTCGATGAACCAGTACTGCGCCGTCTTCCGCGACGAGGAGGGGATGACGAAGGGCAAGGAGATCGTCTCCCGCCTGCAGGAGGAGGCCAAGACGGCCTACATCGACGACGCCGGCACGGTCTTCAACCAGGACGTGCTCGGAGCCCTGGAACTCGGCTTCATGCTCGACTGCTCCGAGGCGATCGTCACGGCGGCGCTCGAGCGCAAGGAGTCGCGCGGCGCGCACTCCCGCACCGACTTCACGGAACGCAACGACGAGGACTGGCTCTTCCACCTGACCGTCTCCCAGGACGGTGAAGGAGCCGACGCGCCGGCGAAGCTCGACAAGGCGCCGATCACGTTCACCCAGTGGGAGCCGATGGAGCGCACGTACTGATGTCGACCACCGAAGAGCAGACCACCACGCCCGAGGAGGCCTGGCACGGTGGTGCCGAGGGCCTCCAGGAGTTCACGCTGCGCCTGCGCCGCTTCGACCCCGAGTCCGGCCAGCCGCCGTACTTCGAGGAGTTCGTCGTCGAGATGGAGCCGCACCGCTCCGTCCTCGACGCGATCCTCCTGGCCAAGGCCGACGAGGACGGCTCGATCGGCATCCGCTGCTCCTGTCGCGCCGCGATCTGCGGGTCGTGCGGGACGCGGATCAACGACCAGCCCGGCCTCGCCTGCCACACGCACCTCAGCGACGCGCTGAAGCGGTCCAAGGACGGCAAGATCACGGTCGAGCCGATGGGCAACATGCCCGTCATCAAGGACCTGATCGTCGACATGGACCAGGTCCACTGGAAGAAGCAGCAGCGGGTGACCCCGTGGCTGCTGCCCCAGCTGCCGCTCCCGGAGAAGGAGCACATCGTCCCGCGCGAGGCGATGGTCGACGTCACCCAGTCGATGGCCTGCATCCAGTGTGGCGCGTGCGTGTCGGACTGCCTGTCGATGGAGGTCGACCCGCTGTTCATCGGGCCGGCGGCGCTCGCCAAGGCGTACCGCTTCGTCGGGGACCCGCGCGACAGCAAGCACCAGCAGCGGCTGGACGACCTGGCGAACGACCCGCACGGGATCTACGACTGCACCCACTGCTTCAAGTGCATCGAGGCGTGCCCGAAGGGCGTCGCGCCGATGAACCAGATCATGCGGCTGCGGCGGATCGCGTCCGCGGATCACCACATCGAGGACCGCAACGACGGCTCGCGCCACGAGCACGCGCTGGTCGACCACGTCAAGAAGTGGGGCACGCTGAACGAGGCGCAGCTCGTGCCGGACTCCAAGGGCGGCAAGTTCCACCCGCGGACGGCGCGCGAGATGGTCAGCTCGATCTCGGTGATCGCCACGGCGCTGCTGCGGCGCAAGGTCACGCCGAAGTCGGCGCTGATCCACCACAAGAACCCGAACCAGTCCGAGATCAAGCGGATCTACCAGGAGATCGGCGGCCGCGACGAGCGGCTCGAGCTGAACCTGTACATCACGCAGCCGGACGAGCCCGAGGCCCCCGACGACGCGAACGCGTCGCACGAGTCGCAGGTCGAGACGACGGGCGACCAGTCCGCCGTCACCAAGCCCGTCACCAACAGGGAGGCGTAGTCATGAAGGTCGCCTACTGGCCCGGCTGCGTGAGCCGCGGCTTCACCCCGGAGCTGCACGGCGCGATGGGGCTGGTCGCCCCCGCGCTGGACATCGAGCTCGTCGAGCTCAACCGCGCGAACTGCTGCGGCGCCGGCGTCATCGCCGAGCACTCGCAGGAGCTCGCGGACACGCTGAACGCCCGCACCTTCGCGCTCGCCCAGCAGGAGATCGCGCAGGGCGCGGACCTGATGATGAACATCTGCTCGACCTGCCAGGGCGCGCAGAGCGAGTGCCAGCAGCGCCTGGACGCCAGCGCCGAGTACCGGGACGAGGTCAACAAGCACCTCACGCCCGAGGGGCTGGAGTACGCCGCGGGGATCGTCAACAAGAACTTCCTCTGGGTGCTCGTGGAGGAGCTCGGCCTCGACGCGCTCGCGTCGAAGGTCAAGCGGCCGTTGACCGACCTGCGGGTCGGCCCGTTCTACGGCTGCTACATCGTGCGGCCCAACGACCGCATCGGCATCGACGACGCGCACCCGCGCGACACGTACCTCGAGAAGGTCATCGAGGCGCTCGGCGGCACCGTCGTCGAGTACGCGGGCTCGCAGAAGTGCTGCGGCTTCCCCGTCGCGCTGATGAACGCCGAGACGTCGTTCCGGCAGGCCGGACGGCACCTCGGCGACGCGAAGGACGCGCAGGCGGACTGCCTCGTGACCCCGTGCCCGCTCTGCCACCTGAACCTCGACATGCAGCAGCCGCGCGTGAACAAGGTCGTCGGGCGCAACCTGCAGATGCCGGTGCTGCACCTGCCGCAGATGGTCGGTCTGGCGCTCGGCATGGACCCCAAGGCCCTGGGCCTCGGGCGCCACGTCGTCAAGCCGACCGCGGTCATCGACTGGTCGACGTCGGTGGTGGGGGCCTTGGCCGCCTGAGGGCACGCTCGGGCATCGGGATCCATGAGACACGAAGGGCCGGCGCTTCGCCGGCCCTTCGTCGTTCCGGGCGGCAGCCAGGCGCGGCGCGACCGTGCCCGCCTCGGGGTCCGACCGCGGGGGCCGGAGCGGCAGTTCCTACGGGTGGTAGGGTCGGCCTATGTGGCGTCCATCACACGTTCTTGGCGATGTCGTCGCCGCGCTGCGCACGCGCACTCGCAGGCGCCCGGCATCGTTGCTCGTCGTGTCCGCGATCGTGGGCGTCGCGGCCGCGGCGCCCGTCGCCGGGGCGAGCGAGCGCTACGTCTCGCTCGGCGACTCGTACACCGCCGCGCCGCTGGTCCCGGGCCTGATCACCGACCCGCCGCTGTCGTGCGCGCGGTCGGACCACAACTACCCGCGGCTCGTAGCGATCGCGGTGTCGGCGTCGTACTTCCGCGACGCCAGCTGCTCCGGGGCGCTGACGAAGGACATGACGGAGGCGCAGACGCCGTCGCTCCTGGACGAGAACGTCGACGGCGCGGTGCTGAAGCTCCTGTTCGGCCCCAACCCGCCGCAGTTCGACGCCCTACGCCGCGATACGACGCTCGTCACCGTCGGGATCGGCGGCAACGACGCCGGACTCGTGAGCGCCGGCTACCAGTGCATCGCCCTCGGGCTGCTGCAGCCGCTGGGATCCCCGTGCAAGGACGCCAACCTGGTCGGCGGCGTCGACCGCCTGACCGCGAGGATCGACGCCGCGGCGCCGAAGATGGCGGCCGTGTTCCGCGGGATCCACGCGCGCTCGCCGAACGCCCGCGTGCTCGCGGTGGGGTATCCCGCGGTCGTGCCGGCGGACGGTCGCACCTGCTGGCCGCTGCCGCTCCCGTTCAGCGCCGGGGACGTCCCGTACTTCGCCGACATGCTGCAGCGGATCAACCGGATGATCGCGACGCAGGCCGCCGCCAACGACGTCGAGTTCGTCGACACGTTCCGGGCGACGACGGGCAACGACGTCTGCCGGGGCGACGCGCAGGCGGGGTTCACGGTGATCGTGCCGACCAACGGCCTCAGCCTGTTCGCACACCCCAACGAGCTCGGCGAGCAGCGGATGGCGAGCGCCGTGATCGAGCAGCTGGGACGCGCCCGGCCGACGACGCCGACGCCGGCGTCCCCGGCGCCCGCGCCGGCGCGCGTGCGGATCTCCGGCTTGCGCCTGACGCCGACGAGGGCGACCGTGCACGTCTCCGCGCCCGCGCGCGTCCGGATCGCCGTCGCCCGCCGCGACGGATCGGCGTGGCGGACGGTCCGCCGGCGGACCGTCACGTTCGCCGGGGCACGGACCCGGCGCGTCCGCATCGCGCGGCTCGCGGCGGGCCGCTACCGGGTGACGGTGTCGGCCACGCCCCGGACCGGGCCCCGCGCGTCGCGCCGGGTCGTGGCGCGGATCCCCGCTCGGGCGCGCTGAGCTGGGGGCGTCGCCCGCGCCGGCCGCGGGGTCCCCGGGGCCCGCTCGCGAGCAGCACGCCCGGCCGCCGGCAGGGCGAGGCTGCAGTCCGGCCGGCCCGCTCGACCGACCACGTCGCCTGCGACGTGACCGCGAAGCGCACCGGGGACAGCGTGGCCGAGACGACGCCGGCCCCGACGCGCCGGAAGATCCCGCTGCCGGCGGCTCCGGACGACGTCACCTGGGTCCCGCCCCGCATCGCGAAGTCGTGGTCTGGCGGAGCTGCGGTACCAGGACGACGTGCAGCAGTCGGGCCGCTGTCTCCCCTTCGAGCGCGGCGAGGGCCTGCCGCTGACCCAGCCCGCCGCGCTCCTCGTCCCGGTCAGCAAGCTCGCGCGTCTGAAGCGCGGACGGAGCGAGAGGTTCTCGACCGGCCGGCGGGAGTTCGCCACCGGGACCGACGTCGACGACGACTGCCGCAAGGCGACCGACCCGGTCGTGGGGATGAAGGCCTGCGCCCGGACCCGGATCGAGCTGGACGTCAAGCGCGTCCGCTGAGGGCTGCGACCTTCGTCGCCGCACCGGCGACGTTCGACGGATGTGGGCGGGGCGGCGCCCGGCCTAGCTTCCGGCCCATGCACCCCCGATCTCTCCTCCCCCCGCTCGCGGTCCTCGCCGGCACGCTCCTCTGGGCGGCGCCGGCGAGTGCCGCCGAGCTCCGGCTCGACGGCACCACCGTCGTCCTGGCCGCCGCCCCCGGCGAGCGCAACAGCGTGTCCGTCCGCCCCGACGACTGGAGCGGCACGATGGTCCAGTTCAGCGACGTCGCGCCGCTCACCGTCGGCGCCGGGCTGGACTGCGAGCTGAGCACCGCCGGCGGCTGGAACTTCGCCGCCTGCGCCCTGCCGGGCGTGAACGCCATCCGCGTCGAGACCGGCGACGCCGACGACAAGGTGCGCCTCGGTTCCTTCCTGCCGTTCACCGGCGCGGTGACCGTCGACGGCGGCGCCGGCAACGACGACCTGGAGGGCCCCGGGGACGACCGGGCCGTGACGCTGCTCGGCGGCGACGGCGACGACCTGGTCGCCGGCGGGTACGGGGCCGACGTGCTCCGCGGCGGCGGCGGGAACGACCGGATGGACGGCGGCCGCGGCGACGACCAGGTCCTCGGCGACGACGGGGACGACACGCTCGCCGGCGGGCAGCAGATCAGCAGCGACGTGCTCGACGGCGGAGCGGGCAACGACACGATCGACGCCGACTGGTACGACAACAACGCGCCGACCAACAACGTCACCGTCACGCTCGACGGCGTCGCCGACGACGGCCGGCCCGGGGAGCGCGACAACGTCGTGAACGTCGAGACGATCAAGACCCGGCAGGCCGCCCGGCTCGTCGCCGCCGGCTACGCGGTCGTCTTCGACGTCACGGGCACGGGTGCGGGGACGACGACGCTGATCGGCAGCCCCGGTGCCGACCGGCTGCGGTCCTTCGACTACGACGACACGATCCAGGCGGGCGCGGGCGACGACTCGATCGAGGCCGGCAACGGCCACGACACCATCGACCCCGGGCCCGGCCGCGACAGCGTCATCGCCGACGCCGGCCCGAACTCCTGCAACTTCATCGAGTGCCGCGGGGTGTACGGCAACGACGTCATCAACGCCCGCGACGGCGAGCAGGACACGATCGACTGCGGTCCGGGCAACGACAGCGTCGTCGCCGACGCCGCCGACGTCCTCACGGGCTGCGAGCAGATCCAGCTGCCGAGCGGCACGGCGCCCGGGGGCACCCCGCCCGGCGGTAGCGGCAAGCCGCAGCCGAAGCCCAAGGCCTGCACCGTCCCGAAGGTCCGCTCCGGCGCCACGACGACGTCCACCCGGAAGGCCCTGAAGAAGGCGCGCTGCCGGACCGCCACCAAGGTCCGGAAGGTCCGTTCCAAGCGCGTCCGCAAGGGCCGCGTCGTGTCGCTGACCGTCCGCTCGGGGAAGCGGAACGTCACCGTCAAGAAGGGGCGGCGGACGAGCGCCGTCGTCACCATCCAGGTCTCCCGCGGGCGCCGGTGAGCACCGTGGACACGAGCTCCCGCTTCCTCTCCCGCCGCACGACGGCGGGCCTCCTCCTCTCCGGCGCCTGCGTCACCGCGGCCGGCTTCGTCGCGACGCCGTGGGAGGACGAGCAGACGACCCGCGCGTACCTCGGCGCCCTCGCCGAGAGCGCGACGCGGGCACAGGTCTCGGCCGTGCTGCTGCACGTCGGGTACCTCCTGCTCGCGGCCGGCGCCTTCGGGCTGCTCGCGGTGCTTGGCCGCCGCGGCGGGCGGATCGGGGTGATCGGCGGCGTGCTGACGCTGCTGGGCGCGACGACGATGCCCGGCCTGCTCGTCACCGACGCCTACGACCTCGCGCTCGCCCGCGAGCTGCCCCGCGACACGGCGGTCGAGGTCAGCGACGCGGTCGGGGAGCTGGCGATGAGCACGATCATCTTCCTGCCGGCGCTGGTCGGCTTCGTGCTCGGCGGCATCCTGCTGGTCGTCGCGCTGTGGCGGGTCGGCGAGGTCCCCGCCGTGGTGCCCGCGCTCGTGCTGCTGGGGTGGCTCGTGCCGATGGCCGGGTTCGACCCGACGCTGATCGTCGCCGGCGGGCTCGTCCTGGTCGCGGCCTACGCGCTCCTCGCCGCCCGGCTGTGGCGGACGCCCGAGGAGTCCCTGCCGCGGCGCGACCGCCGGCCGCGGGCCCCGGCCGGGCCCGCGCGGGCGGACGCCGGCGCGCAGGCCTGAGCGGCGGGGGGACCCCGCCGCTGACGCGACGAAGGTCGTACGAACGGCCCGCCCCCACCACGTACCCTGCGGGGATGCCGACGGCCCCGGGGGACACGATCAGCGTCGCGATCGCCGACGACGAGGCGCTGATCCGGGGCGGCCTGCGCAGCATGCTCGAGGGCGAGCCGGACCTGGTGGTCGTCGGCGAGGCCCCGTCCGGGCGAGACGCACTCGAGCTCGTCCGGCTCAAGCGCCCGGACGTCGTCCTGATGGACCTGCGGATGCCCGGCATGGACGGGATCGCCGCGACCGCCCGGATCGTCGCCGACGGGCTGCCCACCCGCGTCCTCGTCGTCACGACGTTCGACCTCGACGAGCACGTCTTCGCGGCGCTGCGGGCCGGAGCGGCCGGGTTCCTGCTGAAGGACACCGACCCGGACCGGCTGGCCGGCGCCGTCCGGACCGTCGCGGGCGGGGAGGCGCTGTTCGCCCCGCCGGTCACGCGCCGGCTCGTCGAGCACTACGTCGCGCGACCGTCGCCCGACGAGGAGCTCACCGCCCGGCTCGCGGAGCTGACGGAGCGCGAGCGCGAGGTCCTGCTGCTCGTCGCCCGCGGCCTGTCGAACGCCGAGATCGCCGCCGAGGCGTTCCTGAGCGAGGGGACCGTGAAGACGCACCTCACCCGCGTGCTGGCCAAGCTCGGGCTGCGCAGCCGGACGCAGGCGGTCGTCCTGGCCTACGAGTGCGGGCTCGTGCGCGCCGGTCGCGGGACCCGCGCGGCCGGCTGAGGACCAGACGGTGGCCGCGGAGCGCCCGGACCCCCGCCTCGTCCTCCTCGCCCTGGCGCTGCTCGGCTGGGGGCTCCTGGAGGCGCTGACGCTGGCCGGGAGCGGGCCGGTCGCCGCCCGGATCGCGTTCGTCGTGCTGCTCTTCGGCCCGCTCGTGCTGGCCGGGCGGCGGCCGCTCCTCGTCGCCGTCGTCCTGCTCGCGGGGCTGCTCGTCAACTGCGCGGAGCAGCTGCTCTCCAACGCCGAGGCCGTCACCCCGCTGCAGGGCATCGTCATCGTCGGCTGGCTCGCGGGGGCGTCCGGCGGGACCCTCGGCCGGACGGTCGGGCTCGGCGCCGGCGCGGTCGTGGTCACCGTCGCCGTCGGCCGCGTCGACGACCTGCCGCCGCTCGGCGTGGCCGCCTGGGTGCTGCTCGGCTGGGCGGGAGCGGTCTTCACGACCCGCGCCCGCCGGCGCCGCGCCGCGGCCGAGCGCCGCCTGGACGCGGCCCGGGACGACGCGGGCTCCCGCCGGGACGCGGAGCTCGCCGCCGAACGCCGGCGGCTCGCCGCCGAGATCGACGGCGCGGTGCTCCGGGCGACGCGCGCGCTGAGGATCGACGCCGCCCGGGCGGGGGAGCTCGTCGCGTCGGACCCCGACGGTGCGCGCGAGCGGCTGCGGGGCGTCGCCGGCGCGACGGGCGACGCGCTCCGGCGCCTGCGGCGGGCGCTCGCGCTGTTCGACGCCGAAGGGGCCGCTGGATCGCCCGACCGCGGAGCGCCGGACGCCGCGGGCGCGACGGTGGGCGGCGACGAGACGACGGACGGCGCGGACCCGCTCGCCACCGCCGTCGCCGAGCTGCGCTCGTCCGGGACGGACGTGGTGCTCGACGACGACGGGACGGCGGCGGACGGCGCCACGACCCTGGCGGGCGCCCGCGTCCTGCGGATCGTGGCGACCGGCGCGTGGCCCGTGACGCGGACCACCGTCCGCCGCGACCGGCACGGCGTGCGGATCGTCGCCGCCCTGACGGGGCCCGCGGGCGGTGCCGCCGGACCGGCGCTCGCGCGGATCGCCGAGCGCGTCCGGCTCCACGGCGGGCACGTGCGGGTCCGCCGCCGGCCCCTCGCCCGCGCGGGGCGGCGGGTGGTCGTCGTCGTCCCCGCCCTCGGCGCGCCCGCCGGCCGGTGGCCCGGCCGGGCCGGGGCGGTCGCCGGTCTCGTCGCGGCCGCCGCGACCGCGGGCGACCTCACCACCGCGGGGGACCTCGCGTCGGGCGCGGGCGACGTCGGCCCGGTCGTCGGTGGGCTGCTGGCGGCGGGCACCGCCGTCGTCGTCGGCGGCGCGTGGACGCGGGGCGTCGTCGCCCTGGTGGTGCTCGCCCTGCTGCCGCCGCTGCGGGCTCTCGCGGTCGGCTTCGAGGGCCTCGACGACACGACCGTGCCGCTGGCGGCGCTCGGGGCGTTCCTGCCGGCGCTCTGGCTGACGGACCGACGGGCCCGGCGGACCGTCGCGGTCGCCGCGGGCGTCGGGGCGGTGGTGCTCGTCGGCGGCAGCTGGATGGCGTCCCGGGTCGCGGTGACCGACCTGCCGGTCCTCGCCTTCCCGCTGGTGGTCGCGTGGCTCGTCGGGACGGCGATCCAGCAGCGGGGGCGGGAGGCCGAGCGCCTCGTCGGGCTGCGGTGGGCGACCGAGCAGGAGGAGCTCGTCGCCGCGCAGCAGGCGGTGCTCGACGAGCGGCGCCGGGTCGCGCGCGACCTGCACGACCTCGTCGGGCACGGCCTGGCGCTCGTCAGCGTGCAGGCGTGGGGCGCCGAACGTGCGCTGCGCGGCGGCGACGCGGAGCGCGCGAGCACCGGCGTCGCGGCGATCCTGCGGACGGCGGACCGGACGATCACGGAGCTCGAGTGCCTGGTGCAGCCGCCGGGGCGGGACGAGCCGCCGGCGGTACCGCCCGTCGGCGTCCTCGCGCGGGAGGCCGGACGGGCGGGGCTCGACGTCGCGGTCGGCGGGCTCGGGGCGCTGGACCGCGTCGACCCGGAGATCGACGCGCTGCTGCGCCGCGTGGCCCGCGAGGCGCTGACGAACGTCCTGCGCCACGCGGGGCTCGTGGCGACCCGCGTCGAGGTCGCCCGGGACGGCCGGGACGTGACCCTGACCGTCCACAACGCGCCCGGCAGCACCGGGGCGCCGCCGGGCGGCCGGGGGCTCGACGGCTTGCGCGCGGAGCTGCGCCGCCGCGACGGCGGGCTGGAGGCCGGGCCGCAGGCCGGGGGCGGGTTCGCCGTCCGGGCGCGGGTGCCGGCGGAGGTCTCCCCCGCGGCGGCCGGAGGGTCGGGCTAGCCGACCCGGGATGCGCGGAACCGGCGACCGCCGCTGCCGGGCTACGGGCGCAGCCCCGCCGCGACCAGGGTGTCCAGCCGCGCGGCGACCGGGGCGTAGAGGTCCAGCGGGACCGGGGTCAGCGGGGCGGGCTCGGAGATGCCCTGCCGCGCGGCGAGCGGGGCGAGCGCGGCGCCCGACAGGCCGCGGACGGCGACCTGGATCAGCCGGCGGACGGTGCGCGGGACGCCCGGGCGGATCGCGAGGACGTCGGCCAGCGAGCCGGTCGTGCTCCAGACCCGGCGCAGGCCACGGACGTCCGCGCCCGTCGGCGTGCCGCGGGTCACGGCCGCGTCGACGCGGCGGGCGCGCAGGTCGGCGAGCGCGGAGGCGTCGTCGTCCGTCCACCTCGCCAGGGTGTCGCCCGGCGCGCCGCGGGCCACGCCGGCCGCCAGGAGCGCGGCGCGGGGACCGAGGTCGCCGCCGGCGGTCATCCGCGGGCCGAAGGCGATCGGCCGGTCCTTCAGGTCGGCGAGCGCGCGGACCCGCGAGGCGTCGCGGACCCAGAGCTCGGTCGGGCGGTTTCGGGCCGGGGTGTCGGCGTCCACCGCGTAGGCGCCGGCCGGAACGGCGCCGGTGACGCGGTCCGCGACGACCATCGCGGCGGGATCGAGCTCGGCGACGTCGACGTCGTGCATCGCCAGCGCGGTGACCAGGCGCGCCTGGGTCGCGTACGGCACGGCGATCGCGCGGCAGCCGAGGCCCTCGGCGAAGTCGGTGGTCAGGCGGTCCGCGGCGGCGCGGCCGGCGTCGTCGCCCGCCGCCAGGACGACCCCGAAGCGGACCGCGACGCGGGCGCAGCTGTCGTCCGCGAAGCGCTCGGTGTCCTTGCCCGCCGGGGCGGTGGCCGCCTCGCCGCCGCCCGGGCGCGCGAGGAGCACGAGCGCGGCGACGAGCAGCAGGGACGCCAGCACGAGACCGGCGGAGCCGATGGCGGAGCGGGAGCGGAGGCGCGGCACTGCAGGGGAGCATGCCGGATGGCGCCCCGGACCGGCGCGCACCCCGGCGGCGTCAGTCGGTCTCGGCGGCGCGCAGGAGCGCCAGGACCGCCAGGACCCGGCGGTGGTGCTCCGGCGCCGAGGGCAGGTCGAGCTTCTGGAGGATGCTCGTGACGTGCTTCTCGACGGCGCCCTCCGTCACCACGAGGGCGGCGGCGATGCCGCGGTTGGAGCGCCCCTCGGCCATCAGGGCGAGCGTCTCCTGCTCGCGCGGGCTCAGGCGGTCCAGGCGCTGGTCGCCCGCGCGGCCGCGGACGAGCAGCTGGGCGACGACCTCGGAGTCCAGCGCGGTGCCGCCCGCGGCGACGCGCTCGCACGCGCGGACGAACTCCGACGGCTCGGCGACGCGGTCCTTGAGCAGGTAGCCGACGCCTCCGGCGCCGTCGGCCAGGAGCTCGCGGGCGTAGGTGCGCTCGACGTACTGCGAGAGGACGAGGACCGCCTGGCCCGGGATCGCGGCGCGGAGCTCCAGCGCCGCCCGCACGCCCTCGTCCGTGAACGTCGGCGGCAGGCGGACGTCCAGCAGCGCGAGGTCGGGCTTCAGCGCGGTGCCGCGACGGACGACGTCGTCGGGGGCGTCGACGGCCGCGACGACCTCGTGGCCGTGGTCGCGGAAGAGCCGGGTCAGACCGTCGCGCAGGAGGGCGTGGTCCTCGGCGATCAGGACGCGCACGGGATGCCCCCTTCGCGGTGGGAGCCGACGGCGCCCGCGGGGTCGCCGGCGCCGGGCCGGCGGACGCTCACGACGCGCACGGGATCCGCACCTCGATCGCGGTCGGGCCGCCGGCCGGGCTGGCCAGGAGCAGGGAGCCGTCCAGCGCCGCGACGCGGTCGCGGAGCCCCGCGAGCCCGCCGCCCGGGACGGCCGTGGCGCCGCCCCGGCCGTCGTCGGTGATCCGCACCACCAGGTCGCGGCCGTCCTCGCGGACGTCCACGGCGCAGGAGCTCGCCGCGGCGTGGCGGGCGACGTTGACGAGCGCCTCGGCGACGACGAAGTAGGCGCCGGCCTCGGCCGTGGCGGGCGGCCGGCGCGTCAGGACGACGTCGAGGTCGACCGGCACGGGGGCGCGGCCGGCGAGCGACCCGAGCGCGGCCTCCAGCCCCCGGTCCTGCAGCACCGACGGCGCGATGCCGCGGACGAGGTCGCGCATCTCGCTCAGCGCGCGGCGGGCCTCGTCGCGGGCGCCGCGGACGAGCTCGCGGGCGCCCTCCGGGTCCCGCTCCATGCGCTCCTCCGCCATGCCGAGGTCCATCGCCACCGCGACCATCCGGGCCTGGGCGCCGTCGTGGAGGTCGCGCTCGATGCGGCGCAGCTCGGTCGAGGCCGCGTCGACCGCGCCGGCGCGGGTCTCCTCGAGGTGCGAGACGCGGGCCTGCAGGTCGTCGCCGAGCAGCAGCCGCGTGACGTAGAGGCAGACGATCGTCGCGCCGCGGGTCAGCCACCAGGCGACGGGGACGAGGGCGAGCCCGATCAGCGCGACGCCGAGGGCCTTCGGCAGCGTGTCGGCGTCGAACAGCCCCACCACGACGTCGGTCCCCGGGACCGCCCAGTACCAGGCGGGCAGGGTCAGGAGCCCGAGCGCCGTGCCCCAGGCGGAGACCGCGACGACGAACGCGCTGAGGGTGAACGGGAACTGCAGGACGGAGAACAGCGCGTCGGCCCAGCGGCGCGGATCCTGGGCCATCCCCCGGGCGCGCGCCCACCAGCCCTCGGGCGGCTGCCGGCCGTTCGCCCACCAGCTCGCGGGCAGCGCCCGGTAGTTCCCGCGGATCGGCGTGGGATCCACCAGCAGCGCCCGGCGGCGCTCCACGTCGGAGCACCAGCGCAGGATCTCGCTGCTGACCATGGCGACCGGGATGCCGACGATCAGGACCGCCAGCGTGCTCGCCGTGATGATCAGCGTCAGCCCGATCGAGAACAGCGCGGTGCCGGTGACGCCACCCACGACGAGGTAGAGGACGTCGCGGCCCCCGCGGTCCGCCCAGCCGCGCAGGCGGCGGCCGAGAGGCGCCGGGACGGCGGCGGGACGGGCGGCGTCGGCCGCCGGGGAGGGACTCGTGCTCATGCCGTGATCGTGCTGATCCTCTCAGGCCCCGACCATGCGGCGACCTTCCGGCGCGGGGTGGGGAGAACCCCCTGTGGCCGCCGGTCCGCGGGCTCGGGCGCACGACGGATGTAGCCGGGTGATGTGACGGACGCCCCGAGCGGGCGTCCGCGGGCGCGCCCCTACAGCCAGCCGCGGTCGCGGGCCGTGCGCGCCGCCTCGACCCGGTTGACCGCCCCGGTCTTGCCGATCGCGGCGGAGAGGTAGTTGCGGACCGTGCCCTCCGACAGGTGCAGCACCCCGGCGATCGCCGCGATCGCGCCGCCGTGCTCGGCGGCGGCGAGGACCTCGCGCTCGCGCGGCGTCAGCGGGCTCTCCCCCGCCTGCAGCGCCGCGGCGGCGAGCTCCGGGTCCACGCTGCGCCCGCCGGCGGCGACGCGGCGCACGGCCGCGGCGAGCTCGTCGGCGTTGCCGTCCTTGACGAGGAAGCCCGACGCCCCGGCGGCCATCGCGCGGCGCAGGTAGCCCGGACGGCCGTAGGTGGTGAGGATCACGACGCGGCAGGCGGGCAGGGCCTCGCGCAGCGCGGCGGTGGCGGCGATCCCGTCGAGGCCCGGCATCTCGATGTCCAGCAGCGCGACGTCCGGGGCGGTGGCGCGGGCGGCCGCGACGACCTCGTCCCCGCGCGCGACCTGGGCGACGACCGCGAAGTCGTCCTCGAGCTCCAGCAGCGCGACCAGCGCGCCGCGGACCATGCCCTGGTCCTCGGCGAGCAGCAGGCGGATCATCGGGGCACCGGGATCGTCGCGCGCAGCACCGTGCCGGCCGGCTCGGCGGGGCCGAGCTCGAGCGTCCCGCCGACGGTGGCCAGGCGCTCCGCCAGCCCCAGCAGCCCGTGCCCGTCGCCCGCCCCCGGCCGCGGCGAGGCGGGGTCGGTCGACACGACGCGGTGCGCGACCGGGGCCGGGCCGTCGTCGGTGACCGTGGCGACGACCACGCCGCCCGCGCTGCGGACGGCCAGCGTGCAGGCCGACGCGGCACTGTGGCGCAGGACGTTGGTGGTGCCCTCGCGGACGACGAACGAGACGACGTCCTCGACGTCCTGCGGGATCGGCTCCTCCGGCAGCTCGGACGCCACGGCGACGTCGGCCGAACGCAGCGCCGCCGCGGACGAGGCGACCTCGGCCGCCAGCGGGCGCCGGCGGTAGCCGTCGACGACCTGCCGGACCTCGTGCAGCGCGTCGCGGGCGACCCCGCGGACCTCACGGATCTCGGTCGCCGCGCGCTCCGGCTCGTCGCGCTCCAGCAGGCGCTCGGCCAGCTGGCTCTTCACGGCGATGACGCTGAGGCTGTGCCCGAGCAGGTCGTGCAGGTCGCGGCCGATCCGGCCCCGCTCCTCGACGACGGCGAGGCGCGCGTTCTGCTCGCGGACGCGGTCGAGCTCGCCCTCGAGCTCGCCCCGCCGGCGGGCGGCGTAGCTGACGAAGCCGGCGAGCAGCACCGCGAAGCCGACCCAGAAGTACGACGTGGAGTCGCCGTCGGCCCCGCGGGCCAGCAGCAGGCCCTCGCTGACGACCGCCGTCGCGAGGATCGCCCGCGGCGGCCACGGCTGGTCGAGCCAGACGGCGAGCACGGCGGACGAGAAGGCCATCGTGCTGATCCACTCCCCGCCGAAGCCGACGGAGGTCCCGAGCGCGACCACGAGCAGGGTGCCGAGCCGCAGCCACATGTTGCGGTCGCTGACCGACGCACGGGTCGGCCGGAGGCCGCGCTGCCGCTCGCTGCGGGCGCGCCGGGCGGGCACGACGACCATCAGGGTCGTGAGGTAGACGACGACGAAGGTGGCCAGCAGCAGACCGCCGAGGACGTGCTGCCACAGCGGCCAGTCCCCGCTCACGACCTGGTGGCCGGCCGGGGCGAGGTAGACGAGCCAGACGCCGCCCACGAGCATCCCGAAGCGGCCGTTGCCGGGCTCGCCGGGCGGCGGCGGTCCCCCGAGCGCGCTCGCCCACGCCGGGCGCCGCGGCGGGTCGGTGGGCGACACGGGCGGGGCGGGAGGGATCAGCGGACCGTGGTGCCGCGGCGCCAGGCGACCGTCGCGGCGACGCCGAGCACGGCGGCCCATGCGGCGATGATCGCGCAGTGCCCGGCCCCGACGGTACCGCCGGTCGTGATCGCCCGGGCGACCTCGCCGACGTGGTAGGTCGGCAGCACGTGCGCGACGTCCTGCAGCCACGAGGGGAACTGGTCGGGCGGGACCCACAGGCCGCCGAGGGCGGAGAGGCCGAGGTACGAGAGCATCGTCGCGCCCTGGGCGGTCTCGGGCGAGCGGAACGACGCGCCGACGAGCAGGCCGAGCGCCGTGGTCACGGTGGCGCAGAGGGTCAGCGCCACGCAGAGCTCCAGCCACTCCCCCGTGGTGATCCCGGTGCCGCCGAAGCGGCCGACGGCGCCCACGACGAACGACGAGATCAGCGCCAGCAGGAGGCCCGCGGCGCCCTTGCCGAGGATCGCGGCGGTCGGCGACAGCGGCGTGGCGCGAAGCTGCCGGAGCCAGCCGGACACGCGCTCGGCGGTCAGCCGCGGGCCGGTGGCGAAGAGGCCGCCGCCGATCGCCCCGTACGCGGCCATGCTCGCCAGGAGCTGCTTCTTGTCGTGCGCGTCGGTGCCGCCGGAGAAGACGAGCAGCATCAGGATCGGGACCATCACCGTGAGGAGCACGGCGCGCGGGTTGCGGACGGTCCGAAGCAGCTCGAGGCGGACGTAGGCGAGGGTCGGGCCCGACGCACGGCGCCGGCGCGCGGCGCGGGCGGGGACGGCGGTGGTGGTGCTCATGGGGGTCTCCGTGGGGGCGGTGGTGGTCGGGACGGCGGGGGCGGTCGAGCCGGTGCGGCGGCCGGCGGGGACCGGGCCGGCGGGGCGGGTGACGGTCGGCACGGGTCAGCTCCGCGCCGCGTCGCCGGCCGGGGCCCAGCCCTCGGCGGCCATGGTCAGGAAGGCGTCCTCGAGGCCGGCGGGCCGGACCTCGATCTCGCGGGCGTCGGGGAACGCCTGCAGCAGCGCCCGGAGCGCGCGGTCGGAGTCGTCGCAGGTCAGGGCGGCGCGGCCGTCGGGCTCGTCGACCGCGGCGCGGACGCCGGGGAGCGCGAGCAGCTCGGCGGCGACGGCCTCGGTCCGGACCCGCAGCAGCGTGCCGCCGGCGCGGGCCGCGACCTCGGCCGGGGTCCCGTCGGCGACGATCCGGCCGCCGGCGAGCACGACGACGCGGTCGGCGACGGCCTGCGCCTCGTCGAGGTGGTGGGTGGCGAAGAGCAGCCCTCGGTCGCCGCCGATCTGGCCGCGCAGCGCGTCCCAGAACGTCCGGCGGACCTGCGGATCCATCGCCGCGGTCGGCTCGTCGAGCACGAGCAGCTGGGGGTCGGCGACGAGCGCCAGCGCCAGCCGGACGCGCTGCGCCTGGCCGCCGGAGAGCGCGTTCGACGAGCGGTCCCAGAGGTCCGCCGCGTCCGCGAGCTCCAGCGCGCGGCGGGGATCCATCGGCGCCGGGTAGAGCGCCGCGAACAGCGACACGAGCTGCCCGACGCGGGTGTTGTCGGGCAGGCCGGCGTCCTGCAGCATCGCGCCGACGCAGCCGGCGGCGACCGCGTCCGCCGGGGTGCGGCCGCAGACCCGGGCCGTGCCCGACGCGGGGCGCGCCAGGCCCAGGAGGACCGACACCGCGGTCGACTTGCCGGCGCCGTTGGGGCCCAACAGCGCGACGGCCTCGCCGGGCGCGACCCGCAGGTCGATGCCGTGCAGGACGGTCGTGGTGCCGTAGCGCTGGGTGACGCCGCGGAGGTCGAGGAGCATGGCGGGATCGGGGGAGTCGGTCATCGTGCACCGAGTCTGCGCCGCACGCGTCCTCGCCGGTAGAGCCGCCCGTCAGGTGCTCGGCATGACGTCTGTCACGGGTGCGCTCCAGACCGCACGCGGGTCGCAGGCCCGACGGCTGGGGCGTGGTGCGCCACCCGCAGCACGACCTCCTGGGGTCCGTCGGGCAGACGCAGGGCCACCGCGCCACGGTGGGCCCGGCCCACGCCGACGTCCCCCACCCACCACCCGTCGTCGGTGACGCGGTGCACCGCGGCACCGGTCACGCAGCAGCGGTCGAGCCCGCCCGAGAGCCCGGCTGCGTGCGTGAGCGAGACGTGGAGTCCGCAGGCGTGCGGGAGGACGGGGCGACCACCGGGGGCGTCCCCCTGCGTCGCTCGCGAGCCCGACCGCTGCGGGCGGGATCCAGCGGTGCCGCCCGGGGCATCTTCGACTCCGGGACCAGCCGCGCGATCAGGACGACCCCGACGGCCACGAGCGGCACGTTGACCAGGAACACCGAGCCCCACGAGAAGACCGAGAGGAGCAGGCCGCCGAGCACCGGACCGACCGCGAACGCGACGCCGGCCGCCGCCGCCCAGGCGGCGATCGCCTTCGGTCGCTCCGGGGGCGGGAAGACGTTGATGATGATCGCGAGGGTGACCGTCGGGACGACCGCGGCTCCGACGCCCATCACGGTGCGCCACGCGATCAGCTGCCCGATGGAGCCGGACGTCGCCGCGAGGGCGGAGCCGACCCCGAAGACGACCAACCCGGCCAGGAGGGTGCGCTTTCGTCCGAAGCGGTCGCCGCAGACGCCGCCCGTGAAGATGAAGGCCGCGAACGTGATCATGTAGGCGTTCAGCGACCATTGGAGCTCGCCGTTGGTCGCGTCGAGTCCGCGCTGGATGTCCTCGAGCGCGACGTTGAGGATGGTGATGTCCATCACGACGACCAGCACGGTGATCGCGAGCAGGGCGGTGATCGCCCGTCGCTGGCCGGGCGTCGTCTCTGGGGTCTCAGGCATGGGGGATCTCGGGTCGGGGCGTGGGGCGGGAGCCACGAGGGCTCCCGCCGGGTTCGTGCTGGGTGCTCAGGAAGCCCAGGGCAGGGGCTGGCGACCGCCGCCGGGGAGGCCCGCCGTCCCACCCGCCGGCATGCAGACCAGTGCCTCGGCCGGCCCGCCGTCGGCGACGAACCGCCGAACGGCATCCGCCGGGACGATGACCGCGGCGCCGGCCGGGACGGAGGTCTCGATACCCTCGATCGTGAACAGGAAGGACCCGGAGATCGGCATCCAGACCTGCTCACGATCGATGCTGTGCTCCGGCGACGGGCTGTCGGCCTGCATCTCGACGCGCCACGTGCTGATCTCCGTGCTGCCCTCGCTCGGAGCGGCCAGCCCGATCATCGTCGCGGCCGGCGTGGTCGTCGTGCGGTCGTCCGTCGGGGTAACCGTCGTCATGGTGCTCTCCTGTGTAAGTTGACTTTACTCAGTCGTTGACGGTAAGGACACCACACGCCGAATGTCAAGCGAAGATCCCGAATCGACACACGATCCACTGGCCGACGTCCAGCTGTTCTTCCTGCTCGGAATGGGCTTCCAGCTGATCGTCGCGGAGTTCGTCGATCGGCTCGACGAGGCCGGATACACCGACCTCCGCCCGATCCACGGCCTCGTCTTCCAGGCCCTGATGAACGGGGGCCTGACCTCGACGGAGCTCGGCGAGCAGCTCGGGGTGACCAAGCAGGCGTCGGGCCAGATCGTCGAGTACCTCGAGGGCCGCGGATACGTCGAGCGCCGCCCGCACCCCGAGGGCGGCCGGCGCAAGCTCGTCGTGCTGACGGAGCAGGCCGCGGCCCACCTGGGCGTGGCGGGACAGACGCTCGCCGCACTCGAGGCAGAGATCGCCGCGGGCCTCGACGACGGGGAGCTCCAGCGCCTGCGGCTCAGCCTCGCCCGACTGGTCCGTCAGCTCGCGCCCGACGACATCCCGCCGTTCCGGCCGGCGTGGTGATCCGGGCCCGGCTGCGGCGCCGCACCATCGTGAGAGCATGCGGCATGTCGCACGCCCGACGCCGTCGGTCCTTCACCCGTCATGCCCGCCGCCGCCCTGTCGCCTCCGCGAGCGTCGCCGTGACCGCGCTCGCGTCCGTCGCCGCCGGTCTCGCGGTCGTACCCCCAGCACGGGCCGTCCCGACCGGCGACCCGGTGCAGATCGCCTCGCTGACGAAGACGCCGTGGGAGCTCGCGGTCGTGCCCGGCGGCGGGTCGTTCGTCGTCGAGCGGGACGGGGACGTCGTCTACCTCAACGCCCAGGACCAGCTCCAGGCGACGCCCGCGATGGCACGCAGCGCGATCCCGAACGTCCGCAAGCTGCTCGGGTTCGCCCTGGCCCCGGACTTCGCGAAGAGCGGGCTGGCCTACCTGTACGTCGCCCAGGACCAGGATCCCGACGGCGCCGGGCCCGCCACCGGGCAGAACGGCATCTGGCGGCTGAAGGCGACCGGCGGCACGCTGACGGTGCTCGGCAAGGTCTTCGGGGGGATCGACTCCGACGGCGACCACGACGGCGGCCGGATGATCTTCGGCCCCGACGGCGACCTCTACGTCACGACCGGCGACATCCACCAGCCGTCGCGCCCGCAGGACCCGACGAACCTCGACGGCAAGATCCTGCGCCTCCGGGCGCCGGCGACCGGCGACCTGACCGCGCCCGCGGACAACCCGTTCGTCGCGAAGGGCGGCGGCGCCAAGGACGTCTGGTCGCTCGGGCACCGCCACCCGCAGGGCCTCGCCTTCGACGCCGCCGGCCGCCTCTGGGAGACCGAGCACGGCCCGACGGGCGAGCAGCACGGCCCGACGTATCCGGGCGGCAACGGCAAGACCGGCCGCGACGAGCTGAACCTCATCGTCAAGGGCGGCAACTACGGCTGGCCACTGGTGTCCGGTCCCGACACCGGTCCGGGCCTGATCCCGCCCAAGGCCGTCGCGGGCGACGCCCCCGCGTGGGCACCGGGCGACCTCGCCGTCGGCGCGGACGGCTCGCTCTACGCGCCCTTCCTCATCGGGCAGCAGCTGCACCGGTTCGACGTGCGAGACGGGAAGGTCGTCGATCAGGGCACGTACCTCACGAACCTCGGCCGGCTGCGGCTCGCGGTGCCCCGCGGCAAGGATCTGCTCGTCGTCCAGGACAGCGGGACCGACGCGAAGATCTTCCGCCTGCCGCTGAGCGATCCGACGCCCGGGGGCAGCGACGCGGCGACACCGCTGCCGGGGACCGGTCCGGGCACCGGCAACGGCACGGCCGCGGACGCCGCCAAGATGCGTTCGCGGACCCGTGCGCTCGCCCTGGCGCTGCGGGGGCAGCTCAAGAGGCTCGGCCGCACGCGCCTGCAGGCCGGCCGCACCGCGTCGGTCCGGCTCGCGGGGCCGTCGACCGGCCGCACGACGTTCGAGCTGCGGCTGCGCTCCCCGCGCGGGACGCTGCTCGTGCGCACGAAGGTGCAGACGGCGTCGGTCGCGAAACAGCGGTACGAGCTGCGTCTGGGTCCGACCGGCAGGCGCCGGCTGCGGGCCGTCCGGAGCGGGACGCTGATCCTCGTCGTCAAGCACCAGCCGGCCTCCGGGAGGGCGTTCACGACGTCGTTCGGGACACGGATCGCCCGGCGGCGCTGAGCGGCAGGACGCGGCGGCCCGCCGCCCGGTGTCGACCGGACGCCGGGCCGGATCCAGCCGCCGCGCTCGTCAGGTCAGCCGCCGGTCCGCACCACCGACGAGCAGGCCTTCGCCCCGCGGGCACGCAGCGGCGCGAACAGCCGGCGACCGGCGCCTTCGACGAGCGCGATCGATCCCTCGTGGCTCGAGCCGTCGACGAGCACCGAGGCCGTGACCACGCGGCCCTTGCAGTTCAGACGGATCGCCTGGTTGACGCGGCCGCTGCCGTTCCAGCCGCTCTTGAACGTCACGCGCCAGCCGCGGGGCGCGGCCCTCGGCATCCCCCATCGCTGCGCCGGGACGATCGAGCGCAGGAGGCCCAGGGCGAACGTCCGGTGGCGCGCCGGGGGATGCTCCACAGGCGGTGGAAGAGCCGGACCTCGTCGGTGGCGCTGATCCGCGAGGCGCCTAGGCCCGGCGTCTGGTCGCGTCGCGAGCCCGCGGGAGCACGCGCGGCCCCTCGCGTGGTGCAGCGGTCCAGTGACGCGCGGGCGCGGTCAGCCGCGCGCCGTCGTTCCCGGCCCGGCACGACGCCGTGCGGAGGACGACCAGGAGCCCCACCGGGACGCGACGGCCCCGGCGTCCACGCACGCAGGTCGACCCCCCGACGAGCGGCCGGTAGCGTCGTGCCCATGAAGGCGCTCCAGATCACCGAGACCAGCGGACCGGAGACGGCGCTCCAGCTGGTCGACCTGCCCGAGCCCGAGGCGTCGCACCCGCTGACCCCCGGCGAGGGCGTCGTCATCGACGTGCACGCCGCCGGCGTCTCGTACCCGGAGCTGCTGCAGACCCGCGGCGAGTACCAGATGAAGCCGCCGCTGCCGTTCGTCCCCGGCAGCGAGGTCGGCGGGATCGTCCGCAGCGCGCCGGCCGGCGCGTCCGTCGTCGCGGGCGACCGCGTCGCGGGGTTCTGC
This sequence comes from Patulibacter sp. NPDC049589, assembly GCF_040675535.1. NCBI lineage: Bacteria > Bacillati > Actinomycetota > Thermoleophilia > Solirubrobacterales > Patulibacteraceae > Patulibacter > Patulibacter sp. NPDC049589. Next base: position 54,175 of record NZ_JBFAPC010000014.1, read on the forward strand.
CTGCTCGGCGGCTGGGCCGAGGTCGCCGTCGCGCCCGCGTTCTTCACCTTCAAGCTGCCCGACGAGCTCGACTTCGCGCAGGGCGCCGGGCTCGTCCTGAACTACCACACGGCCTACTTCTCGCTGGTCACGCGCGGGCGGCTGGCGGCGGGCGAGACCGTCCTCGTCCACGGCGCCGCCGGCGGCGTCGGCACCGCGGTCCTGCAGGTCGCCAAGGGGCTCGGCGCGCGGACGATCGCCGTCGTCTCCACCGACGAGAAGGAGCAGGTCGCCCGCGACGCCGGCGCCGACGAGGTCGTGCGCTCGACCGGAGCGTGGAAGGACGAGGTCCTCGAGCGCTCCGGCGGCGGCGTCGACGTCGTCATCGACCCGGTCGGCGGCGACCGCTTCACCGACAGCCTGCGCTCGCTGCGCCGCGGCGGCCGCGTCGTGGTCGTCGGCTTCACCGGCGGCAGCATCCCAACGGTCAAGGTCAACCGCCTGCTGCTGAAGAACACCGAGGTCGTCGGCGCCGGCTGGGGCGAGGCCGCGCTGTCGGACCCCGACCTCAACCGCGAGATCGGCGCGGCCATCGAGCCGCTGATCGCGTCCGGAGCCGTCCGCCCGATCGTCGGCCCGCGCTACCCGCTCGAGCAGGCGGCGCAGGCGCTGATCACGCTCGACGAGCGCCGGGCGGTCGGCAAGGTCGTCCTGGACGTGCGCTGATATGGGGGTCGGTTTGTCAAGCAGGTCGTGGGTGGTCGCGTCCGCGTGGCGGTCGTGGTCGGGGGTGTGTGGGCTGGGTTCTCTCGGT
>NZ_JBFAPC010000015.1:0-54586 GCF_040675535.1 Patulibacter sp. NPDC049589
TGATCACCGGACGAGTCGTCCGCATCGATCCAGACGAGGTCTGGGTCGACGTCGGCTACAAGACGCGGCCGGCCGGGTCTCCTAGAACTTCGAGGTGTCGACCTTCGTCACCAGGGTCTTGCCGCCACCCTTGAGGCCCGTGACGGCCTTGAGGATCTGGGCCTGCGACTTGGCCTTGTCGTACGCGCGCGGGGCGGGGTAGTCCGCGACGGGCGCGCCGACGGCGCCGCCACCGAGCAGCGTGTGGATCCAGGCCGCGTGACGGGCCTCGACCGAGTGGATCGAGAGCGCGATCTTGATGACGGCGCGCTGCTTGAGGTTCGGGCCCTGGCCGGCGTAGGCCGAGACACCCGTGTCCTCGAGGAGCGCGGCCGTCGGGCCGAACGCGTCCGGGGCGATGATCGCCGCGACGGCGGTCGGGTCGAGCGACGGCGGCTTGACGGCGGCCTTGCCCAGCGCGGCCTTGAGGTCCTTGACGTGCTGGGCCTCGTGCTTCGCGACGACCTGGGCGAACTGCTTGAGCTCGGGCGTCTTGAAGTTGTCCTGGTCCACGGCGGCGGCGTAGAACGCGGCCTCCAGGTACTCCAGCGTCAGGGCGTACTGCAGGATCTTGCCGTCGTTCTTGGCGGACGGCTTCGTCGAGATCTTCGCCTGGGCGAGGGTCGGGAGGCCGAAGATGCCGACACCGACGGCACCGGCGCCGGCGATGGCACCGTTGCGGAGGAACGTGCTGCGATCGACGCCGGCGGACTCGGCGGCCTCACGGACGTCGCCGTTGACGTCGAACTTGTCGAGGTTGAACTGCTGCGACACAGGTGACTCCTGAAGATCGGGGTGGTCGGTCACCGCTGCGCGGCTCCCGGGGTTCTCGTGGATGGGAACGACGCCGGTCGGGGATCGGATGCATGGATGCAACGAACTCGCCGCAAACGCGCCTGATCGACGACCGCGGTGCCCGGGTCGGCCGGCGCCTGGCGGCGTACGGACAGGCCGACCCGCCGCGGCTTCCCGCGATTCCGGACCGGAACGACCTCGGTCCGGGGGAGGATCGCCGGCGGAGCGACGCCGAACACGGGGGTGCTCACGCGTGCGCGAAGATGACTTGCGGCCGGGCACGACGGGCGGAGCGACGCCCGAGCGCCCACGCGCCAGCAATCGGACCATAGTCCGTTTATGCGCTACGGTGTCCGCATGTCCTCCACCGCGACCCCGTCGGAGCTCCTCGAGCTCTCCCCCGACGCCCAGAGCCTCCTCTTCCGCGAGGCGCGCACCGCCAACACGTTCACGGACGAGCCCGTGAGCGACGACCAGATCCGCGCGATCTACGACCTCGTCAAGTGGGCGCCGTCCGCGGCCAACACGCAGCCGCTGCGCGTGGTGATCGTCCGCTCGCCGGAGGCCAAGGAGCGCCTGCTGCCGCTCTTGAGCGAGGGCAACCGCGCCAAGACCGACGCGGCGCCCGTCACCGCGATCCTCGCCACCGACGTCCGCTTCTTCGACCACTGGGACCGCCTGCTGCCCTACAAGCAGGGAGGCGGCGCGTCGTTCGAGGGTGCGCCTGAGCAGGCCGAGGGCATGGCCCGCTTCAACGGCGCGCTGCAGGCCGGCTACTTCCTGCTCGGCGTCCGCGCGGCCGGCCTGGCCGCCGGACCGATGGCGGGCTTCGACAAGGCCGCCGTCGACGCGGAGTTCCTGCCCGACACCCAGCGCTCGCTGCTGGTCGTCAACATCGGCCACCCGGGGCCGGAGGCGTGGTTCGACCGCCTCCCCCGCCTCGAGCACGACGAGGTCGTCACGACCGTCTGAGCGCGAGCTCCCCCGGAACGACCGACGGCGCCCCGCGGGGCGCCGTCTCGTCGTTCCGGGGTGCGTGCCCCCGGGACGGGTCGTTACAGGGAGACGCTGCGGCCGTCGGCGACGCCGTCGAGCGCGAGGATCTGCTTCAGGGTCTCGGCCCACACCGGCTGGTCGGTCGTGATCAGCATCACCGCGTGGCCGCCGCGGGTGCCCTCGGCGTCCTGGTGGTAGCCGACCGCGGCCTGCTCGATGTTGACGTCCTTCTCGCCCAGGAACTGGCCGATCCGGCCGACCATGCCGGGCTGGTCCGTGTAGCGCAGGATCGTCAGGTTGCCGTCGAGCTGGAGGTTGAAGCGCTGGCCCCAGGCCTCGAGCAGGTACGGGCGATCCTGGCGGCCGAGCGTCGTGCCGACGACGCGGTGGCGCTCGCCGCCGGAGACGACGGTCACGCGCACGAGGTCCGTGAAGTCGCGTGCCTGGGTGCGCGTCGTCTCGGAGATCTCGATGCCGCGCTCCTTGGCGATGCCCGGCGCGTTGACGTCGTTGACGGGCTCCTCGGTGCGGCCCGCGAGCACGCCGCGCAGGACGGCGAGGGACAGCGGGCGCACGTCGCGCTCGCCGATCCGGCCGAGCGCCTCGACCTCGATGCGCTCGACGGACGAGCCGCCGGCGAGCTCGACCGCGATGCGGCCGAGGCTGATCGCGAGCGGGACGAACGGCGCGAGGACCTCGAGGTCCTCCTTGCCGACCGCCGGCGCGTTGACCGCGGTGGTGACCGTGCCGCCGGCCAGCGCGGCGACGATCTGCTCCGCGGCCTGGAAGCCGGCGCGGTCGTTGGCCTCGGCCGTCGACGCGCCGAGGTGCGGCGTGAGGATGACGTTGTCGTAGCCGCGGAGGATGTGGTCCGTCTCGGGCTCGGACGCGAACACGTCGAGCGCCGCGCCGCCGACGCGACCGTCGTCGAGGGCGACCTTGAGGGCCGCCTCGTCGATCAGGCCGCCGCGCGCGACGTTCAGGACGCGCACGCCCTGCTTGGTCTTCTTGAACGCCTCGGTGCCGAGCCAGCCGGTGGTCTCCGGCGTCTTGGGCAAGTGGATCGTGATGAAGTCCGCGACGGCGTAGATCGCGTCGGAGTCCTCGGCCTTCTCGACGCCGAGCTCCTTGTACCGCTCGGCCGACACGTACGGGTCGTACGCGATGACGTTCATCGCGAGGCCCTTGGCGCGCTCGGCGACGAGCTGGCCGATCCGGCCGAAGCCGATGATGCCGAGCGTCTTGCCGTACAGCTCGACGCCGGAGAGCTTGGAGCGCTCCCACTTGCCGGCGTGCATGCCCGCGTTCGCGCGCGGGATGTTGCGGGCCAGGGACATCATCAGCGCGACGGTGTGCTCCGCGGCGGTGACGACGTTGGACTGCGGCGCGTTGACGACGATGATCCCGCGCTTCGTCGCGGCGGGGATGTCGACGTTGTCGACGCCGACGCCGGCGCGGCCGATGACCTTGAGGTTGGTCGCCCGCTCGATCAGCTCGGGCGTGAACGTCGTCGCCGAGCGGATCAGGACGCCGTCGTACTCGGGGAGCTTCTGCAGGAACGTCTCGTCGTCCCAGTCGATGCCGAGGTCGACCTCGAAGCCCGCGTCGCGCAGGGCCTCGATGCCGGACGGGCCGACCTTCTCCTTGACCAAGACCTTGGGGGTGGTGCTCATCTCTTCTGCTCCTCGATCTCTGGCGGTCAGGCGGTCTGGCGCTCGACGACGAAGTCGATGGCCTGGGTCAGGCGCTCGACGTCGGACGTCTCGATCGCCGGGAAGGTGGCGACGCGCAGCTGGTTGCGGCCCAGCTTGCGGTAGGGCTCGACGTCCACGATGCCGTTCTGGCGCAGCGTCTTGGCGACGGCCGACGCGTCGACCGCGTCGTCGAAGTCGATCGTCGCGACGACGGCCGAGCGGTGCGCGGGCTCGACGACGTACGGGGTGGCGAAGCTCGACGCCTCGGCCCACGAGTACAGGTGGCCGGACGACGCGGCGCTGCGGCCGGCGGCCCAGTCGAGGCCGCCGTGCTCGTTGAACCAGTCGATCTGCTCGGCCATCAGGATCAGCGTCGCGAGGGCGGGCGTGTTGTACGTCTGCTCCTTGCGCGAGTTGTCGAGCACGGTGCCGAGGTCGAAGAACGCCGGGACCCAGCGGTCCGACTTCGCGATCCGCTCGACGCGCTCGATCGCCTTGGGCGAGAACAGGCCGAACCAGATGCCGCCGTCGGAGGCGAAGCACTTCTGGGGCGCGAAGTAGTAGACGTCGGACTGCGCGACGTCGACGGGCAGGCCGCCGGCGCCGGAGGTCGCGTCGATCATCACGAGCGCGTCGCCGGCGTTCTGCGGGCGGATCACCGGGGTCTGGACGCCGGTCGAGGTCTCGTTGTGCGCCCAGCCGACGACGTCGAACTCCTGGCCGGCGAGGGCGGCGTCGATGGCCTCGGGGCTCGCGGTCGTGCCGGGCTCGGCGTCGATCACGAGCGGGTCCTGCAGGAACGGCGCGTCCTTGCTCGCCTTGGCGAACTTGGACGAGAACTCGCCGTTGACGACGTTGGCGGCGCGCTGGTCGATCAGGCCGAACGTCGCGGCGTCCCAGAAGGCCGTCGTGCCGCCGTTGGACAGCAGGACCTCGTAGCCCTCGGGCAGCTGGAAGAGCTGCGACAGACCGGTGCGCACGCGGGCGACGGTGTCCTTGACGGGCGCCTGCCGGTGCGAGGTCCCGATGATCTGCCCGCCGCCCGCGGTGCGCGCGGCGGCGAGCGCCGAGAGCTGCTCGGGACGGACCTTCGAGGGCCCGCAGCCGAAGCGGCCGTCGACCGGCTTCAGGTCGTCGGGGATCTCGATGGTCGTGCTGCTGGGTCCGGTCATGCTGCTCCTCGATGTGGGAAGAACGTCGGTGCCCAGGCGCGCGGCGATATACGCCATCGCTCCCCGGTGGTCAGTTCCACCTGGTGCAACGCCAGTCGCGACGGCGCGGCCGAGTCTACAAGAGGACCGCCGACACCCTCCGTGCGACGGATCCGGATTCACGGGGCGGTCACGGGTCGGCGCGGACGGGTGGCGCTCGTCCGGCCCGCGCGACAGGATGGACGCGTGACCGACGCCGCCATCGCCGCCCTCCGCACGCACCTGGCGGAGACCGCGGACCTCCACCACGCCGCGATGCTCCTCGGCTGGGACCAGCAGACCCACATGCCGCCGCGCGGCGCGCAGTCGCGCGGCCAGGCCGGAGGCACGCTCGAGCGGCTGGCCCACGACCGGACCGCCGACCCGGCGCTGGCCGGGCTGCTCGACGCCGCAGCGGCCGCGGGCGAGGACGCCGGCCTGGTCCGCGCCGTGCGGGAGGACCACGAGCGCGCGGCCCGCGTCCCCGGGACCCTGGTCGGCGAGATGGCGGAGGTCGCCGCCGAGGCGCAGGGCGTGTGGGAGGCCGCGCGCGCCGCGTCGGACTTCTCCGCGTTCGCGCCGCTGCTCGAGCGGCACGTCGCGCTCTGCCGGCAGTACGCCGCCTGCTTCCCCGAGGTCGAGCACCCGTACGACGCGCTGATGCAGCGGTTCGAGCCGGGCGCCACCACGAGCGCCGTCCGGGCCGCGTTCTCGGAGCTGCGCGAGGGCCTCGTCCCGCTGATCGCCGCGATCGCCGCGAAGCCCGACCCGGGCGACCTCGTCGGGCCGTTCCCGGTCGGCGACCAGCGCACGCTCGCGCTGGAGATCGCCCGCACGATGGGCTACGACGACGACGCATGGCGGATCGACGAGGCAGCCCACCCGTTCATGGCGAACATGGGCCGGCAGGACGTCCGGATCACGACGAAGGAGGACGAGTCGGCGCTCGCGATCGGGCTCTTCGGCGTGCTGCACGAGACGGGCCACGGGCTCTACGAGGCCGGCATCGACGCGCGCTGGGACCGCACGACCGTCGGCACCGGCACGTCGCTCGGCGTCCACGAGTCGCAGAGCCGGCTGTGGGAGAACATGGTCGGCCGCTCCCGCGCGCAGTGGTCGCGCTGGCTCCCGCGCGCGAAGGAGCTCTTCCCCGTGCCCCTGGAGGGCCTCGAGGTCGACGACGTCCTGCGGCGGATCAACGCCGTGCGCCCGTCGCTGATCCGCGTCGACGCGGACGAGGCCACGTACTGCCTCCACGTGCTCCTGCGCTTCGAGCTCGAGGTCGCGCTGTTCGAGGGCGAGCTGCAGGTCGCCGACCTGCCCGCCGCCTGGAACGCCCGCATGCAGGAGTACCTCGGCGTCGACGTGCCGTCCGACGCCGACGGCGTCCTGCAGGACGTCCACTGGGCCCACGGCGTCTTCGGCTACTTCCCGACCTACGCGCTGGGCACGATGATCGCCGCGCAGCTGTGGGAGGCCGCGCACGTCGCGATCCCGGACCTCGAGACCCGCATCGCGGACGGCGATCTGGCGACCCTGCGCGAGTGGCTGCGCGAGCACGTCCACCAGTACGGCCGCACCCGCACCGGCGACGAGATCCTGCAGGACGTCACTGGCGGCGGCCTGGACCCCGCCCCGCTGCTGCGCTACCTGAACGACAAGTACGGCGCGCTCTACGACCTGTGAGCCCGCACCGGATCCTGCTGCTCAGCGGCAGCACGCGGGCGGGGTCGACGAACACGGCGCTGCTCCGCGCCGCGGTGCAGGTCGCGGGCCCGGGCGTGACCTGCCGGCTCTGGACCGACCTGACCGCGCTCCCCCACTTCGACCCGGACGACGACGTCGACCCGCCACCCCCGGCGGTCGCCGCGATGCGTGCGGCGATCGCCGACGCGGACGCGGTCCTCGTCTGCACCCCCGAGTACGCGGGGGCGCTCCCGGGCTCGTTCAAGAACCTCCTCGACTGGACGGTCGGCGGCACCGAGACCAGCGGGAAGCCGTTCGCGTGGGCGAACGCGTCCGGTCGCCCCGGCGGTGCGGCGGGGGCCCACGAGGAGCTGCGGGTCGTGCTCTCGTACACCGGCGCGACGGTCGTCGACGCGGCGTGCCGGGCGATCCCGGTCGGGCGCGCGGACATCGTCGACGGCGTGGTCGTCGACGAGGGCGCTCGGGCCGCGCTGGCGGACGCGCTGCAGGCGCTGGCCGACGCTGCGAGCTGAGCGGTGGCGGTCCGGGCGACGACGTGGGCGACCGGGTCGCACGAGCCCGCGCCGGGGGCTCAGCGCGCGCAGACGGGCTCGGGGGCCGGGACCGGGGCCCCGGGGGCGAGCGTCGCGTCCTGCGTGGCGAAGAACGCCTGGACCCGCTCGATCGTGTCGTGCCGGTCGTCGGCGTCCCCCGGGCGGATCGGGGCGCCGAACGCGATCCGCACCGGATGCCGGTCCTGGCCGATCCGCCGGCGGGGCCACACCTGGCCGGGCGGCATGGCGGTCTTCGTCCCGCTGAGGTGGACGGGGACCACCGGCAGGCCGTGCTGCGCCGCGAGCACCGCCGCGCCGGTCCGCATGCGGCCCTGGTCCGGCCCCGGTCCGCCGCCCGTCCGCGTGCCCTCGGGGTACATGAGGAGCGACCAGCCACCGGCGAGCAGCTCGTGCACGTGCGCGAGGTCGTCGGTGCCGCCGCCCGCGCGGCGCACGGGGACGGTGTTGAAGGCCAGGGAGACGAGCGACGCGGAGCGCCGGTCGGCGTAGAAGTAGTCGGCGGCGGCGGCCACGGCGGTCCGGCGCCGACGCGCGCCGGGCAGCGCGCGCAGGATCAGCGGCGTGTCGATGTGGCTCGCGTGGTTGGCGACCAGGACGACCGGACCGTCGATCGCGCGAAGCGCCTCCGTGCCGTGCACCGTACGCGCCGTGTACCAGGCGAGGACCGGCTCGAAGAAGCCTCCGAGGATCAGGGCACGCGCCGCCCGCGCCGGGGCGCTCCTCGCCCAGCGCTCGTCGAGCTCCGCGCAGCTCCTCGTCTGGGCGACCCGCCCCTGCTTCACCATCCGGCTCACCGAACACCGGGAGGGCCGTGCGGTTTCACACGTGCGAAGCTGACCACCCGACAGGGTGGCGAGAGGGAGCCGGATGGAGCGGATGAAGTGGTGGGGCTGGGGGCGCGAGGACGTCGCCTTCACGCACGAGGACAAGCCCGCGTTGCGCGGGTTCATCCAGGGGGCGCTGGGCATCGACGTCGCGGCGACGCCGCCCGACGGTGGGCCCCCGGCGTTCTCCGACCTCGACGTCCCGCCACCCGTCGACGCCCCCGAGCTGCGCGCCGCGCTCCTGGAGGTCGTCGGTGCCGAGCACCTCGCCGACGACGACCTCGAGCGGATCGTGCACGCCCGCGGCAAGTCGATCCGCGACCTGATCAAGACGCGTCAGGCCGACATCGGCCGCGTGCCCGACATCGTCGTGGAACCCGCCGACGAGGACGAGGTCTCCCGCGTCGTCCGCGCGATCCTCGACGCCGACGCCGTGCTGATCCCGTTCGGGGGCGGGACGAACATCTCGGGCTCCCTCGAGGCCCCGGCCGACGAGACCCGCCCCGTCGTCTCGGTCGACCTGCGCCGCCTGGACCGCGTCCTCGAGGTCGACGACGTCTCGCGCCTGGCGCGCGTCGAGGCCGGCATCTACGGGCCTGCCCTCGAGGAGCAGCTGAACGCGCGCGGCTGGACCGCCGGGCACTTCCCGGACTCGTTCGCGCACTCGACGCTCGGCGGCTGGATCGCGACCCGCTCGTCCGGGATGCAGTCCGACAAGTACGGCGACATCGCCGACCTCACCCGCGCCGTCCGGATGGTCACCCCGACCGGTGTCCTGGCCACCCGCCCCGTGCCGTCGACCGCGACCGGGCCATCGGTCCGGGAGATGGTGCTGGGCAGCGAGGGCCGCCTGGGTGTCATCACCGAGGCGACGATCCACGTGCACCGGATCCCCGAGAAGCGCGAGATCCTCGCCTACCTCCTGCCGGACTGGTCCCGCTCCCTCACGACGATGCGCGAGCTCTCGGAGGCCGAGGTGTTCCCGTCGGTCACCCGGGTCTCCGACGCGCGCGAGACGCAGTTCTCGTTCGCGACCCGCAAGAAGCAGAGCCTGATCGACAAGGCGACGTCGGCCGCGATGCAGCGGTTCCTCGGCTACAAGGGCATCGACCCGTCGAAGATGTGCCTCTCGTTCGTCGGCTACGAGGGCAGCGAGGGCCACGTCAAGGAGCAGCAGAAGCGGGTCGCGGCGATCGTCAAGCGCCACGGCGGGCTGTCGATCGGCGCGAGCCCGGGCGCGCTCTACGACGCGAAGAAGTTCGACACCCCGTACATCCGGGACTTCCTCCTGGACCGCGGCTCGGTCGCCGACGTGTCGGAGACCGCGGCGCCGTGGAGCGCGCTGGCGCCGCTCTACGAGCACACCGTCGCCGCGGCGCAGGCCGCGTTCGACGAGCTCGGCACCCAGGGCTACGTGATGTGCCACCTCTCGCACTCGTACCACGCCGGCGCCTGCCTCTACTTCACGTTCGCGATGCGCCCGTCGGGTACGCGCCCGATGCTCGAGGAGTACGACGTCGTGAAGGTCGCGATCCAGCAGTCCTTCGTCGACCACGGCGCGACGCTCTCCCACCACCACGCGGTCGGCACCGAGCACGCGCCGTGGTTGGAGCAGGACCTGTCGGCCCCCGGCGTCGAGATGATCCGTGCGCTGCTGCACGGCGTCGACCCGGGCCACAACCTCAACCCGGGCAAGATCGTCCCGTAGGGCCGGTTCTCCGGTCCGGTCGGGGCCCGGAGAGACCGCCCGGCGAGCGCGGGTGCGTCGCGCTGCGGGCCGGCGGTGCCTCAGGAGGGGCGCGCCGCGGGTCCGACCGCCGCTCAGTACCCGAGGAGCGACGGGTCGGCCACGACCTGGAGGTCGACCTCGGGGCCGGCGAAGGGCTGCGTCGTCGCGGCGAAGGACGGCACGGCCGCGGGGCGGCCGGCGAACGCCGCCTCGACGTCGCGGGCGTAGGACGCTCCGATCACGAGCGTCCCGTCCGCCGCACCGATCCGAGCCCGCTCCCGCGCGCCGGCGGTGCCGCGGAAGGCCCACACGCGCGGCCCGAGCGCGGCGCCGTGGACGGTCGTGAACTCCGCCGTGACGTCGTGGCGCTCGTAGTTGACCTCCCGGGCGTCGAGGGCGGCGAGCCGCCGCGCGTCGACCGGGACGGCGAGGGCGCCGACGGGACGCACCGGATCGCCGCCGGTGGTCGGGACGACGTCGAGGAACGCGACGAACCCCGCGAACCTCCGTCCCGTGTCGGACCGGACGTAGTGCTTGGGGTCCGACTCCGGGGCGCGGTTGGCCATCGCCACGCCCCAGTCGCGGACGTGACCCCGCAGGAGACCCCAGACCGGGTCCACCTCGAGACCCGAGAACCGCATCGGAGCCACGAGGCGCGCGAGCGACCCGTAGCCGCAGACCCACCCGACGAGCGGCCCGCGCGCCTCGATGGGCCCGGGGGCGGTGCCGCTCATCGGGTCCAGCGGCTGCTCAGCCTTGAGCAAATCCGGTGTCGTCGATCCAGTCCATCTTGGAGCGGAGCTCCTTGCCGGTCTTCTCGATCTGCAGCGCGGCCTGCTCCTCGCGGAGCCGGTTGAAGTTCTCGTTGCCGGCGCGGTGCTCGGCGATGAACTCGCGGGCGAAGGTGCCGTCCTGGATCTCGCCCAGGATCTTCTGCATCTCCTTCTTCGTGTCCGCGTTGACGACGCGCGGGCCACGGGTCAGGTCGCCGTACTCGGCCGTGTTGGAGATGGAGTAGCGCATGCCGGCCAGCCCCTTCTCGTACATCAGGTCGACGATGAGCTTGAGCTCGTGGAGGACCTCGAAGTAGGCCATCTCGGGCGAGTAGCCGGCCTCGGTGAGGACCTCGAAGCCGGTCTGCACGAGCGCCGAGGCGCCGCCGCAGAGGACGGCCTGCTCGCCGAACAGGTCGGTCTCGGTCTCGTCCTTGAACGTCGTCTCGATGACGCCGCCGCGGGTGCAGCCGATGCCCTTGGCGTACGCCAGGGTCAGGGCGTGGGCGTTGCCCGTGGCGTCCTGGTTGATGGCGATGAGGCCGGGGACGCCGGAGCCCTCGAGGTACTGGCGGCGGACGAGGTGGCCCGGGCCCTTCGGGGCGGCGAGCGCGACGTCGACGTCCTCCGGCGGGGTGACCTCGCCGTAGAGGACCGAGAAGCCGTGGCCGAAGAGGACGAGGTTGCCGGACGAGATGCCCTGGGCGACGTGGTTCTCCCAGACGTCGCGGTGCAGCTCGTCGGGCGTCAGGATCATGACGATGTCGCCCTTCTGGGCGGCGTCCTCGATCGAGAGCACCTCGAGGCCGGCGTCCTGGGCCTTCTTGATCGAGGAGCTGCCCTCGCGAAGGCCTACGACGACGGAGACCCCGGAGTCCTTGAGGTTCTGCGCGTGGGCGTGGCCCTGGGAGCCGAACCCGATGATGGCGACGGTCTTGCCGTCGAGCAGCGTCAGGTCTGCGTCGTCGTCGTAAAACATGAGGGCGGATACTACGCCGGGCCTGCGGTCCGGCGCGGTCCGGCCGGGCCCGCCCCTGTGACGATCGTCCGTACGGCATCCCTGTCGGGTGTCCCGGATACCGCGCGCGACGACCCGACCGCGAGGAGCGGCCGGCGGTCGACGAACCGCCGGCGCCGGGTGACGTGCCGGTCCGGCCCGCGCCGCAGCACTCGGCGGCGACGAGCCGAGGATCAGCGGATCGATGCTCAGGCGTCGGCGGCGGCGACGAGCACCGCGCCGGGGAGCGCGATCGCGCCCTCGGGACCGTCCGGGTCGGGGAAGGCCGAGAACGCCGCCTCGATCTCGGCGTGGATCGCGGCGCGGTCGGCCTCGGGGACCCCGGCGAGCGCGGTCGTCGCGCGGTCGGAGAACGCGAGGAAGTTCTCGCGCGCCGCCTGCGCGCTCGGGGACCGGAAGGCGATGTCGACCCGGACGATCTCCGGCAGCACGAAGCCCGTGCTGCCCAGCAGCTCGTCGAGCTGCCCGCGGGAGGACAGCGAGAACGGGCCGGGCTCGACGCTGTCGGGGGACCACGGCTCGGTCAGGCCGCGGTCGGCGAGGATCGTGGTGCCGAGCCCGAGCCACGGGTTGTCCTCGACGCGGTCCCAGACGGCGAACGAGATCCGGCCGCCGGGGCGCAGGACGCGGCGGGCGTCGCGCAGCGCCGTCTCGGGGTCCGGGACGAGCATGTAGCCGAAGCGGACGAGGATGCCGTCGACCGACGCGGCCCCCATGTCGAGCCACTCGAGCTCCATCGGGGTGACCTCGACGTTGACGATCCCTCGCTCGGCGGCGTGCCGCTTGGCGGCCTCGACCATCGCCTCGGCGCCGTCGCTGAGGATCACCTTGCCGCCCGGGTGGACGAGCTCCGCGGCGAGCAGGCCGGTGTCGCCGAGGCCGGCCGCGGCCTCGAGGACGACGTGGCCCGGCTGCGGGTTCAGCAGCTCGATCATCGCGTGCGAGACCGGGGCGGCGGCCGCCTGGAACCAGTCGCGGCGGTCCTCCCACACCGACGCCGAGCGCTCCCAGCGGTCGCGCGCGGTCGCCCGCAGGTCGTCGGGGGTCGGGGTCGGATCCGGGGCGGCGCTCACCGTCCCATCGTCGCAGGCCGCGGCGTCCCGCCGGGAGCGGGCGACGTCAGGAGAGCTCGCGCCGCAGGAGCTTGCCCGACGGGGTGCGGGGCAGCTCGGTCACGACCTCGATCTCCCGCGGCAGCTGGTGGCGCAGCAGCGCGGCCGCCGCGGCCGCCCGCAGCGCGTCGACGTCGATCGTCGCGCCGGCCGCCGGGACGACGCGTGCGCACACGCGCTCGCCCCACTCGGGGTCGGGCCGGCCGAAGGCCGCGGCCTCGGCCACGGCCGGATCCGCCTCGAGCACGCGCTCGACCTCCAGCGGCAGGACGTTCTCGCCGCCGGTGATGATCGTGTCGGAGGTCCGACCGACGATCGTCAGGTGGCCGTGCGCGTCGAGCACCCCGAGGTCCCCGGTGTGCAGCCATCCGTCTTCGCCGAGGACGGCGCGGCTGACGGTGGGACCGGAGACGAGGACCTCGCCCACCACGCCGGGGTCGGCGTAGGCACCGGCGGGAGCTGTCGCCCGATGCGGTTCGTGCCCGGTCCGCGGCACACCGCCGGCCCCCGCCGGGCCGACGGCCGACGCCGCGCGCGGTGTCGCGACCGGGGCGTCCGTCGCGTCTCCGTCCTCCGATCTGTCCCCGTCCCCCGTCGTGTCTCCGCCCTCCACTCCGCCCCCGTCCTCGGATCCGCCCCCGTCCCCCGACCCGCCACCGTCCGATGCGTCCACCCCCGCGATCCGCACCTCGGTACAGAACAGCGGCGCCCCGAGCGTCGCGATCTGGCTCGTCGCCTCGCTCATCCCGTACGTCGGCGCGACGGGGATCCCGGCGTCGGCCGCCTCCTCGAGCATCCCGGCGGGGATCGACGCCCCGCCGAGCAGCACCCACCGCAGCGCCATCCCGTCGGACCGCCGGAGGCCGGCGTCGAGCAGCCGCCGCAACGTCGTGGGCACGACCGAGACGACCGTCGGCGGCGGGCCCTCCTCGGGGAGCCGGCCGCTCAGTGACGCGAGGACCCGCTCGGTGTCCCAGCCCTCGTGGACGACCGCCGTCGTCCCCGCGATCGCGCTGCGCAGGAGCACGCTGAGGCCACCGACGTGGTTGAGCGGCAGGGCGCAGAGCCAGCGCTCGCCGGGCGGGCAGTCGAGGGTCGCGGCCGAGCCCAGGGCGCTCCACAGCCAGTTGCCGTAGGTCAGCGGGATCGGCTTCGCCGGGCCGCTCGTCCCGCTGGTGTGGACGACGATCGCCGTCGCGTCGAGGTCGTGCTCGCCGCGCAGGACCGCGTCGGCCGACGGCGACGGCAGGGCGTCCCACCCGGCGGCGTCGACCAGGACGCGGGCCCGGGCCAGCCGCCGGTCCCGCTCGGCGCCGACCAGGCGCGGGTCGAGCGGCACCGCGATCGCGCCGATCCGCAGCAGGGCGTGGAGCGCGACGACGAACGGCCGGCCGGGCGGCAGCTGCAGGCCCGCCTCCTCGCCGGGACGCGCACCGGCCGACCAGAGCCGGGCCGCGGTCGCGTCGACCTCGGCGCGCAGCGCGGCGTACGTCAGCCCCTGGAGCGCCTCGTGGTCGGGCCGTCGGCGGGCGGAGCGCAGGAGCCAGGACTCGACGGCGGACACGCCCCGAGGCTATCCCCGCGCCCCGGTGCGGCCGTACGCGCCCCGCGTCCGTCGCCCCCCGGTGCCTCCCCCGCGGGCCCGTGGGGCCGTGCGCACGGCCCCGCGGGCGTCCGCGCCGCCCGTGCGGCGCGTACCGACGGAGGACCGCCCCGGCCGGGCACCCGGCGCTCGGCCTCCCCGCCGCACTAGCCTTCCCGGCGGCCGTACGGAGAACCGAGGAGCACCGTGACCGTCACCTGGAACGCCCCCGCGGGCAGCGACTACACCGACATCCGCTACGAGGTCTCCTCGGGCGACGGCGACAACCCGTCGGACCACGGCGGGATCGCGAAGATCACGATCGACCGGCCGCAGGTCCGCAACGCGTTCCGGCCGCAGACGCTGATCGAGGTCTCCCACGCGCTGGACCTCGCCCGCGAGGACAGCTCCGTCGGCGTGATCGTCCTGACCGGCGAGGGCCCGCTCGCGTTCTGCTCCGGCGGCGACCAGCAGGTCCGCGGCGACTCCGGCTACCTGACGGATCCCGACAACCCGGACCGGCAGCCCTCCGGCTCGTCCGTGGGCCGCTTCCACGTCACCGACCTGCAGATCCAGATGCGCCGGCTGCCCAAGCCGGTCGTCGCGATGGTCGCCGGCTACGCGATCGGCGGCGGCCATGTCCTGCACCTCTGCTGCGACCTGACCATCGCGGCCGACAACGCGCGCTTCGGCCAGACCGGCCCGAAGGTCGGCTCGTTCGACGGCGGCTTCGGCGCCAGCGTCCTGTCCGACCTCGTCGGCCCGAAGAAGGCCAAGGAGATCTGGTTCCTCTGCCGGCAGTACTCGGCGAAGGAGGCGCTCGACATGGGCCTCGTCAACACCGTCGTCCCGCTCGAGCGACTCGAGGAGGAGACCGTCGCCTGGTGCGACGAGATGCTCCAGAACTCGCCGTTCGCGCTGCGCCTGCTGAAGGCGAGCTTCAACGCGCACGAGGACGGGTACGCGGGGCTGCAGCAGCTCGCGCACGACACGAACCTCCTCTTCTACGGCTCCGAGGAGGCGCAGGAGGGCCGCGACGCGTACAAGCAGAAGCGCAAGCCCGACTTCGCCCAGTTCCCCCGGCGCGCCTAGGCGCACCGACCGGCGCCCCTCACCCGCACGTCCGACCGTCACGAGCCCCGCATGAGCACGCACGCCGACTACGCCGGAGGCGACGGCTCCCAGCCGCCCGCCCCGCGACCGAGCCCGGTCCGCATCTGGATCCTCGCCGCGCGGCCGAAGACGCTGCCCGTCGGCCTCGCGCCCGTCCTCGTCGGCACGGCGCTGGCGATCAACCAGGACGCGTTCCGGCTCGGGCCGTTCATCGCGGCGCTCCTCGGGGCGCTGTTCATCCAGGTCGGCGCGAACCTCGCCAACGACTACTCCGACGCGCGGCGCGGGGCGGACTCCGACGACCGCCTCGGGCCACTGCGGGTCACCGCGGGCGACCTCGTGCCGCCGCGCCAGGTGCTGCTGGCGACCTACCTGACCTTCGGTGTCGCGGTGCTCTGCGGCGTCTACCTGATCGCCGTCGCAGGCTGGATCATCCTCGCGATCGGCGCCGCGTCGATCGTCGCCGGCCTGCTCTACACGGGTGGCCCGCGGCCCTACGGCTACGCGGGGCTCGGCGAGCTCTTCGTCTTCCTCTTCTTCGGGCTCGTCGCCGTCACCGGCACGCACTTCGCGCTGACGGAGGAGTTCGACGGCACCGCCCTGGCGCTCGCCGTCCCCGTCGGCCTGATGGCCGCCGCGGTGCTGGTCGTCAACAACGTCCGCGACATCGACACCGACCGCCGCGCGAACAAGAACACGCTCGCCGTCCGGCTCGGCCGCGAGCGCACCCGGCAGCTCTACGCGCTGATGCACGTCGCCGCGTACGTCATCACCGCCGTGATCGGCGCGGTCGACTCCGAGCTCACGCTGTGGGTCCTCGTGGCGCTACTCGGCGTCCCGCTCTCCGTCCGGCTGGCGCGCACCGTCGCGACGCACACCGACGGGCCGACGCTCAACGGCGCGCTCGCCGGCACGGGCCAGCTCGAGCTCGTCTTCTGCGTGCTGCTGTCCGTGGGCATCCTGCTGTCCTGAGGGCCGCCCGGCGGGGCGGGGGACGGCGTATCGCCCCGCCCCCGGACGACCGCCGAGGCGCCGTCCGAATACGCTGACCGGCGTGGATCTGCGCATCGAGGAGGTCGCGCTCCGGCTCGCGCAGCCGATGCGGGCGGCGTGGGGTGTGATGACGGAGCGGCGGCTGCTGCTCGTCGCCCTCGAGGACGACGACGGCATGGTCGGCTACGGCGAGGCGTCACCGCTGGAGCCCTACGACGGCATGCCGCTGGCCGACTGCCGCGCCGCGCTGGAGGCCTGCCGCACCGCGCTGCGCCAGACGCCCGTCGCGTCAGGCGCCGAGGCGCTCGAGCTCTGCCGCGCGGTCACCGACGTGCCGCACGCGCTCGCCGCCGTCGACCTGGCGCTGTGGGACCGCGCCTCGCGCCGCGAGGGCCGGTCCGTCGCGTCGATGCTCACCGAGGACCCGTACCGCTGGGTGCCCGTGAACGCGACGATCGGCGGCCACGACCCCGAGGACGCCGGCGAGCTGGCCCGCGAATGCGCCGACGCCGGCTTCGAGACCGTGAAGCTGAAGGTCGGCCTGCCCGACGACGAGGAGCGTGTCCGCGCGGTCCGCGAGGCGATCGGCCCGGACGTCGCGCTGCGCCTGGACGCCAACGGCGCCTGGTCGGTCAACGAGGCGATCGCGGCGATCGCGACGCTGTCCCCGTACGGCGTCGAGCTCGTCGAGGAGCCCGTCCACGGGATCGAGCAGATCCGGACCGTCCGCGACCGCCTGCCCGTCCGCGTCGCCATGGACGAGACCGCCGACGTGCCCGGCGCGATCGCATCGGGGGCCGCCGACGCGGTCGTCCTGAAGATCAGCCGCTCCGGCGGCATCGGCGGGCTGCTGGCCCGCGCGACGCTCGCGCGCTCGACCCGCGCGGACGTCATCCTCGCGTCGGCCTGGGACGGCCCGCTCGCCGTCGCCGGCGCCGTCCACGCCGCGGCCGCCCTGCGCCTGCGCGACGCGTCCGGCCTCGCGACGCTGACGCTCTTCGAACCCGCCGCGCTCGACGCCGTCGGCATCGGCGACGAGAGCCTCGGCGACCTCGCCGGCCGCCTGACCCCGCGCGACGGCACGATCAGCGTGCCGCGCACGCCGGGCCTGGTCTGAGCGGGAAGGGGTGCGGGCCCCGCCGTGAGCGTCGCGCGCTGGGGACGGCGTCCGGCGGTCGACGAGGCTCGCGGCACCCGCAGAGGGCGGCCGACCCGATCGCGCCGCTATCGTCGCCGCGCGATGACCGACTCCGCCGCCCTCCCCCTCCTCGGACTCCACGTCTCCCCCGCCGGCGGGCTGCCGAAGGCCGTCGAGCGCGGCGTCGAGCGCGGCTGCGAGAGCATCCAGATCTTCACCCAGAGCCCCCGCCGCTGGGCGCCGACGAACCACAGCGACGAGTCGATCGCCGAGTTCCGCGAGGCGCTGGCGGTGTCGCCGATCCAGTCCGTCGTCATCCACGCGCTCTACCTCTCCAACGCGGGGACGCCGGACCCGGAGCTGCGCGAGAAGTCGCTCACGGCGATCACGCACTCGCTGCGCGTCGGCGCGCAGATCGGGGCCGTCGGCGTCGTGCTGCACCCCGGCTCGGCGAAGGACGGCCACGTCGGCGAGGCGCTCGAGCGCTGTGGCGACGTCTTCAAGGAGGCGCTGGCGGAGTCCGAGGACTGCCCGCTGCTGCTGGAGGACACCGCCGGGACCGGCGGCACGCTCGGCCGCTCGTTCGAGGAGTTGAAGACGCTCCTCGACGTCTCCGGCGGTCACGAGCGCATCGGCTTCTGCCTGGACTCCTGCCACCTGCTGGCGTCCGGCTACGACGTCCGCTCGATCGACGCGCTGGACGCCGTCCTCGCCGACGCCGACAGCGCGTTCGGCCTGGACCGCCTGCGCTGCATGCACGTCAACGACTCGCAGACCCCGCTGGGCTCCAACCGCGACCGCCACGCGCCGCTGGGCACCGGCGAGATCGGCGAGGACGGCATCGCCGCGCTGCTCAGCGAGCCGCGCTTCGCCGGGATGCCGGTCATCTTCGAGGGTCCCGGCGTCGACGGCAAGGAGCCGCAGATCGCCGACATGGAGATCGCCAAGCGGCTGCGCCAGGCCGGCCGCGAGGCCCGCGGGATCGCCTGACCGGATCCGCCTCCCGACGGCGGATCCGGGCTCTCCGGGTTCACACATCTGCGTCCGGGCGCAGAAGATTTCACGGCCACCGGGGCGGACGCATAAGTGCCCTTGAGGTGGTCGCGGCAGGATAGGCACAGATCGATTCCCCAGGAGTCCATCGGTGTCATCCAGCCACGCGAACCCGCCCGCCCATCGCCCCGCCCGCCGCGCCTCCGTGCGCGTCCGGGCCGCCGCCGCCCCCATCGCGGTGGCGGGCGTCGTGGCGCTGTCGGCGACGGGGATCGGGCTGTCGCCCGCTCCCGCCGCCGCGGCGGATCGCGTGCAGCAGCGTCTCGTCTCCGAGGGGTTCCTCGCAGCGAAGGACGCGACGGGGTCCTACGACGCGCGGACCGGTGCCGCCGTCGCCCGCTGGCAGGCCGCTCGCGGCCTGCACGCGCACGGGCTCGTCGACGCCGTGACGGCTGACGAACTTCTGGGTACTGGATCCGGCATCCCCCAACGAAGGACCCATTCATGACCCAGCAGACCGAGGTCTCAGGGCGCGCACAGCGCCGCAGCCACCGCGGACGGCGCCTCGCGCAACAGGCCATGGCCGGCGTCGGCAACAACGACCTGGCCCGCCGGCTCCGCCGCAAGGCGCAGGAGGCCCGCCCCGATCGCACGGTAACGCGCATCACGGGCACCGACGACGACCGTCAGCGGGACCGCAAGCGCCGGCAGGCGCGCCCCCACCGCGGGTACCGTGCCCGCACCCAGACCGCGTAGCGCGGCCGCCAGCCCGGCCGCGTCACCGGCCGCCAGCGCGTCGCGCTGCGCGGCCCGCGCGGCCGGCGGGTCGCCGTCCCACAGGGGCAGCGCGGCCCACCGATCGGCGAACGCCTCGAGCCCTTCGCGCTCGAGGCGCCCCGCCTGCTCCTCGTCGGACGCACGCCGACGCTCCCGCTCCGCCTCGTCCTCGATCCCCGAGGTCGACGACACGAGCACCAGCCGGTCCACCAGCGCCGGCTCCGCCAGCGCCAGGTGCAGCGCGATCCTGCCGCCCTGCGAGTAGCCGGCGAGCGTCACCGGGCCGCCCGACGACGACGCCAGCTCGCGCAGCAGCGGGCCCAGGTCGGCCAGCACGCCCGCCAGGTCGACCGGCCGCCGGGCCGCCGCCGCGCCGTGCCCGCGCAGGTCCGGCGCCGTGATCCGCAGCCGCGCGCCGGCCTCCGCCGCGACGTCGTCCCACGACGCGCCGGACCCGCCGAAGCCGTGGAGGGCCAGGACCGTGCGGGGGCTCATCGGGGCGAAGGCTCGCAGAGCCGCGCGCCGGCGCGCGCTCTGGCACCCTCTGTGGGTGACCGCGACCCACCCCCCGCTCCGAGACGGCCACGGGAGCCGCGCGCTGGTCGCCGTCCTCGTCGACGAGCTCGTGCGTTCCGGCGTCACCGACGCCGTCACCTCCCCCGGGTCGCGCAACACGCCGCTGCTGCTCGCGCTCGCCGCGAACCCCGGCCTGCGGACCCACGCCGTGGTCGACGAGCGCACCGCCGGCTTCGTCGCACTGGGCATCGCCAAAGCCTCCGGCCGGCCGGTGATCCTCTGCTGCACCTCGGGCAGCGCCGTCGCGCAGTACCTGCCCGCGGTGGTCGAGGCGCACCACGCGCGCCTCCCCCTGGTGCTCCTGACCGCCGACCGGCCCGCCGAGCTGCGCGACGTCGGCGCCGGCCAGACGATCGACCAGCTCGGGCCGTTCCGCTCCGTCCTGCGCTGGCAGCACGAGGTCGCCGTCGACACCGCCGACGCGGCCACCGTGCGCTACGCCCGGACCCTCGCCGCCCGGGCGCTGCACGCCGCGGCCGGTGGCGGCTCCACGGGCGCCGGTGCGGTCCACCTCAACCTGCCGCTGCGCGAGCCCCTCGTGGCCCCCGACGGCGCGTCCGATCCCGGCGTCGCCCCGGCCGACGCCCTGGTCGCGCCACGCGACGGCGGGCGGGCGTGGGTGACGCGCACCGGCGCGGGCGGGCGTCCCGACGACGACGCCGTCCGGCTCCTCGGGTCCCTGCTGGCCACGCGGCCGCGGGCGGTCTTCGTCGCCGGCCGCCACGAGGAGGAGCCGCAGCTCGGGCCCGCGCTCTCGGCGTTGTGCGAGCTGCTCGCCGTCCCGCTGCTCGCCGACCCCCTGTCCGGCGCCCGTCGCGGCCGCGCGGCGGTCGCCCACTACGACGGCCTGCTCGCCGCGGGCGCCGCCCCCGGCGCGCCGGAGCTCGTCGTGCGGGTCGGGGACCTGCCCACGAGCAAGCCGCTGCGCGCCTGGCTGGCCGGCCTGCCCGCCGACGTCCCCCAGGTCCACGTCTCCGCCGACGGCGCGTGGCAGGACCCCGACGGCGTCCTCTCGGACGTCGTCGTCGCCGCGCCGCTGGCGGTGCTCGAGCAGCTCGCGCCCCGGCTGGCGCACGCGCCGCGGGACCCCGCCTGGCTCGCCGACTGGACGGAGGCCGACGGCCGCGTCGCCGCCGCGCAGGCGTCGGTGCTGGACGACGCGACCGACGACGACGCGCCGACGGAGCCGTGGCTCGCGCGAGAGCTCACATCGCTGCTGCCCCCGGCCGCCACCCTGCTCGTCGCGGCGTCGATGCCGGTGCGCGACGTCGAGGCGTTCATGGCGCCGCGCGACGCCGTCCGTGTCCTCTCCAACCGCGGCGCGAACGGCATCGACGGGACCGTCGCCACGGCCTGGGGCTTGACGCTCGGCCGCGTCCCCGGGGACGGCGACGTCCTCGTGATGCTCGGCGACGTCGCGCTCCAGCACGACGTCGGCTCGCTGCTGGCCGCCGGCCGGGCCGGGGCCGACCTGACCGTCGTCCTCGTCGACAACGACGGCGGCGGCATCTTCCACTTCCTCCCGGTCGGTGCGTCGATCGGGCCGGACGTCGAGCGGCTCGTGATGACGCCGACGGGCCTCGACGTCCCCGCGATCGTCGCGGCGGCCGGCGGCACCCTGCACGAGGTCGGGACCCGCGGCGGGCTCGTGCCCGCGCTGCGCGCCGCGGCCGCGCACCGCGGCCTCTCGGTGCTGCACGTCCGGACCGACCGGACCGAGAACCGCGCGCTGCACCGGCGCCTGACCGACGCGGTCGCGGCGGCGCTCTCGGCTCCGCCCGCCCCGGCCGGCAGCACGCCCGCGGCCGAGTAGCGGCTCCGGCCCGCTCTGGCCCCCGGCGCCGCCGGTCAGGCCCGCGGCCGCTCCCGGACCCGGGCCACCCAGGCGGTGAGCCGCGGGTGGGACTCCGCGTCGAACGCGCCGCGCTCGTGCAGGACCCGGTGGAACGGGTCGTCGTCGCCGGGCGTCGGCGCGTCGACCCCGAAGCGCAGGAACGGGTAGGCCGTGACGTCGCAGATGCCGAACGCGGCGCCGCCCAGGTGGTCGACCCCGTCGAGGCGCTCCTCGAAGCGCCCGAGCCACGTCCGGAGGCGCTCGGTGTCGTCGTCGACCGCGCGGGCCTCCGTGCGGCTGAGGCGCGAGGTCTCGAAGCCGACGGGCCCGAGCAGCGCCGCGAGCCGGTTGGGCGGGCCCTTCCAGACCTCGTTGAAGCGGTGGCAGAAGACGTCCGCCAGGGCCGCGTCGCCCGGGTCCGAAGGCCATAGAGACGGCGCCGGGAACCGCGACTCGATCCACGCCAGGATGCGCGGTGAGTCGGTGACGACCGTGTCGTCGTCGGCCAGCAGGACCGGCACGAGGTCCTGACCGCTCGCCTCGCGCACCACGCGCCGGTCGTCGGGATCGACGTCGATCCACTCGACCGTCAGGCCCTTGTGCCCGGCGGCCAGCGCGATCCGCTCCACGTTGGTCGAGTACGGCACCCGGAGGACGCGGAGGTCGGCCATCCGCGGATCGTACGGGGTGGGCGGGACCGGCCACCCGCTGGCCGTGCCCACCGCTCCCGGCCCGGGGTTCACGCCGTTTCCGTCGAGTTCCGACAGTTCGAACCGCTGTAAACGGCCGGAATTCGCCGGATCTCGACGGAAGCCCTTGACGTGGCCCGGGTGCGGGTGTTTGGTGAGGCCGCTTCATGGTGACCAAACGCACACATCGTCTTCATCGAAGCTCGACGCAGCGGATCGTCGACGCGCTGCGGGCCGACGGCGAGGTCACCCGGGCGGACCTCGCCGTCCACACGGGCCTCTCCCGCGCCACGGTCTCCGCGCTGGTCCGCGACCTCGAACGGGACGGCCTCGTGACCGTCGCCGCGAGCGATCCCGCCGGCCGCCGCGCGGGCCGCCGTCCGGAGGTCGTCCGCCTGACCCGCCGCGCCGGCGCGGTGCTCGGCGTGGACTTCGGGCACGAGCACGTCCGGGTCGCGGTGTCGGACCTCGCCGGCCACGTGCTGGGCGCCCGCAGCGCCCGCGCCGACGTCGACCGCGGCATGCCCGACGCGATGGGCGTCGCCCGCCGGCTGGCCGAGATCGTCGCCGAGGAGGCCGGGGTCGACCACGCCGAGCTCCTGGCCTGCGGCGCCGGCGTGCCGGCCCCCGTCGACCGGGCCTCGGGCCGCATCGGGTCCACGTCCCTGTTGCCGAGCTGGTCCGGCACCACGCTCACGGCCGCGCTGGAAGAGGCCCTCGGCATGCCGGTGACCGTCGACAACGACGCGAACCTCGGCGCGCTCGGCGAGCAGGCCGCGGGCGCCGCGCGGGGCGTGGACGACGTGATCTACGTGAAGGTCTCCTCCGGGATCGGCGCGGGCCTGATCAGCGGGGGCCGCCTGATCCGCGGGAGCAACGGCATCGCCGGCGAGATCGGCCACGTCGCCGTCGTCCCCAACGGCGTGCCCTGCCGCTGCGGTGGGCGCGGCTGCCTCGAGACGATCGCCTCCGCCCCCGCGGTCCGCCGCCAGCTGCTGCAGACCACCGGCCAGGACCTCCCCGGCGACGACCTGCTGCGCGCGCTGACCGGCGGGGACCCGCGCGTCACGCGACTGCTCACCGACGCGGGCCGCAGCCTCGGCCGCGTGCTGTCCACCGCCTGCCACCTGCTGGACCCGGCCGTGATCGTCCTCGGCGGCGACCCGGCGTTCGCCTCGGAGCCGGTGCTCGCCGGCCTGCGCGAGGAGCTCTCGCGCCACCGCCTGCCGGGTGCCGGCGCGGAGGTCCGCCTGGCCCCCGCCCAGCTCGGCCACCAGGGCCAGGTCGTCGGCGCGCTGCGGCTCGCCGCCCGCTCGCTCGACGGCCGCGCGCCCCTGAACTTCCCACCCACCATCTCGACAGCCCCCTGAGGAGGAGAGACCTCATGAGTTCCAAGACGACGCTCCGTACCGCGCTGACCGTCGGCACCCTGCTGCCGGTCGCGCTCGGACTGGCCGCATGCGGCAGCGACGACTCCGGATCGGACTCCGGATCGACGACGGGATCCAGCAGCGGCGGCGGTGGCGGGAAGACCATCGCGCTGCTCCTGCCGGAGTCGAAGACGGCCCGCTACGAGGCACAGGACAAGCCGGGCTTCGAGAAGGCCCTCAAGGCGCTCTGCGCCGACTGCAAGGTGATCTACTCCAACGCCGACCAAGACGCCTCGAAGCAGCAGAGCCAGGCCGAGTCCGCCATCACCAACGGCGCCGACGTCCTCGTCCTGGACCCGGTCGACGCCGAGTCCGCCGGGGCGATGGTGACCCGCGCGAAGCAGTCGAAGATCCCCGTGATCTCGTACGACCGCCTGATCAGCAAGGCGCCGGTCGACTACTACATCTCGTTCGACAACCTGAAGGTCGGCAAGCTCCAGGGCGAGAACCTCGTCAAGGCGCTCGGCACCCCCGCCGGCAAGTCGATCGTGATGATCAACGGCGCGCCGACGGACTCCAACGCCGCCATGTTCAAGAAGGGCGCGCACTCCGTCCTCGACGCCTCCGGCGTGAAGATCGCCAAGGAGTACGACACGCCCGACTGGTCGCCGGACAAGGCCCAGACGGAGATGGAGCAGGCCATCACGGCCATCGGCAAGGGCGGCATCGACGGCGTCTACGCCGCCAACGACGGCACCGCCGGCGGCGCGATCGCGGCCATGAAGGGCGGGGGCATCGACCCGACGAAGGTCCCGGTCACCGGCCAGGACGCCGAGCTGGCGGGCGTGCAGCGCATCCTCGCGGGCGAGCAGTACATGACGGTCTACAAGGCCCCGAAGCCCGAGACCGAGGCCGCCGCGAAGCTCGCGTACGCGCTGGCCACCGGCAAGCCCGCCCCGGCCGGCCTGATCAACGGCAAGACGAACAACGGCTCGGTCGACGTGCCGTCCGTCCTGCTGGACCCGGTCGCCGTGACCAAGGACAACATCAAGGACACGGTCGTCGCCGACGGCACGTACACCGCCGCCCAGCTCTGCACGGGCAAGTACGCCAAGGCCTGCGCGGCAGCCGGCCTCACCGGGACCCGCTGAGCCATGGCCACGCAGACGCAGACCGGCGCCCCCGTGGCGTCGGCCGGCGCCGGACCGCTGCTGCGCCTGCGTGGCGTGACGAAGCGGTTCGGTGCCGTCCAGGCCCTCGCCGACGTGGACCTCGACGTCCACGCCGGCGAGGTCGTCGCCCTCGTGGGCGACAACGGCGCGGGCAAGTCCACCCTGATCAAGGCCATCTCCGGGGTCTCGCCCGCGGACGAGGGCACGATCGAGTGGAGCGGCCACAACGTGAAGATCGGCGCCCCCGGGGACGCCACGCACCTCGGGATCGCGGTGGTCTACCAGGACCTCGCGCTGTGCGACAACCTCGACGTCGTCGCGAACCTGCACCTCGGGCGCGAGACCCGCCGCGGCCTCTTCATGGACGAGATCGCGATGGAGCGCGAGGCGCGCAGCCTGCTCGACTCGCTCGCCGTGCGCACGCTGCGCTCGGTGCGGGCGGAGGTCGGGATGCTCTCCGGCGGCCAGCGCCAGACGGTCGCGATCGCCCGCGCGATGACCGGCGATCCGAAGATGGTGATCCTCGACGAGCCGACCGCCGCGCTCGGCGTGGCGCAGACCGAGCAGGTGCTCGCGCTCGTCGCGCGCCTCAAGGAACGCGGGCTCGGCGTGATCCTGATCTCGCACAACCTCGCGGACGTCTTCCAGGTCGCCGACCGCATCGAGGTCCTGCGGCTCGGCCGCAACGGCGGCTCCTACGCCGCCCGCGCGGACCAGCGGCAGGCGGTGGTCGCCGCGATCACCGGCGTCGCCGAGGACCACCCCGCCGTCGCCCAGGCGAGCCCTCCGGCCCCGGCGGCGCCCACCACCGACCCGGGGACGAGCGCATGAGCACCACCACCCCCACCCCGCCCGCCGCGGAGCAGCACGACCCGACGGCCTCGGCCGTCTCGCTCGAGGCCCGCGACGGCACCCAGACCGGCCTGAAGGCGATCTTCGGCGGCGGCGAGGCCGCGTCCCTGCGCGTGCTGATCGTGCTGGCGCTGATCTGGATCGTCTTCACGATCGCCAACGACCGCTTCCTGACGGCCGGAAACCTGACGAACCTCACCCTGCAGGTCGCGGCCACCGGCACGATCTCCGTCGGCGTCGTGCTCGTCCTGCTGCTCGGCGAGATCGACCTCTCCGTCGGCGCGGTCTCCGGCGTGTCCGGCGCCGTCGTCGGCGTCCTGTCGGTCCAGCACGGCTGGAACGGCTGGCTGGCGATCGTCGCGGCGCTGCTCGTCGGCGCCGCGATCGGCCTGCTGCAGGGCTCGATCGTCACCTGGCTCGGCATCCCGTCGTTCGTCATCACGCTCGCCGGCCTCCTCACCTGGCAGGGCGTGCAGCTGAAGGTCCTGGGCGAGCAGGGCACGATCAACATCACCGACCCGACGATCACGAACCTCGCCAACACGTTCCTGGCCGAGTGGTTGTCGTGGGTGGTGGCGGTGGCCGCGATCGTCATGCTCGTCGGCGGGACCCTCGCGGGCCGGCGCCGCCGCGCCGCCGCCGAGCTCGAGCTCGAGCCCGCGATCCGGGCGATCGTCCGGCTGGCGTCGATCGCGATCGCGATCCTCGTCGCCGTCTACGTGGTCAACCAGGACCGCGGCGTGCCCGTCTCGCTGTGCATCCTGATCGGCCTCGTGATCATCATCGACGCCGTCGTCACCCGCACCCGCTACGGCCGGCACGTGCTGGCGGCGGGCGGCAACGAGGAGGCCACGCGGCGGGCGGGCATCCCGACCCGGCGAGTGAAGACGATCGTCTTCGTCCTCGCCTCGACCCTGGCGGCGGCCGGCGGCGTGCTCGCCGCGTCGCGCCTGCTGGCCGTCAACCAGTCCTCGGGCACCGGCGACGTGCTGCTGCTGGCGATCGCCGGCCCGGTCATCGCCGGCGTCTCGCTGTTCGGCGGCCGCGGCTCGGTCTGGGCCGCCCTGCTGGGTGCGCTGGTGATCGGCTCGATCTCCAACGGCATGGACCTGCTCGCGTTCGAGTCCTCGGTGAAGTTCATCGTCACCGGCGCCGTCCTGGCCGGCGCGGTGATCCTCGACGCGCTGGCGCGGAAGCGCCGGCTGTCGCAGGGACGGAGTTAGGGCGCGGGACGTCTACCGGCCGCGCTCCTCGGCGCGCGGTCGGCGACGACCGGCCGCCGGCAGACGCCCTCTGCGGGTGGTCCGGGATGCTCCGTCAGGCGGACAGGACGGGCAACAAGGCCTGGAGCTTCGTCTCGGTCTCCGCCAGCTCGGCGGCCGGGTCGCTGCCCTCCACCACGCCGACGCCCGCGTAGCAGCGGGCGAGCTCCGGCTCCAGGAGGGCGGAGCGCAGCGCGACGGAGAAGTCGCCGTCGCCCGCCGCGTCGATCCAGCCGACCGGGCCGGCGTACCAGCCGCGATCCAGGCCCTCCAGCGCGGGGATCAGCGGCAGCGCGGCGGGCTCCGGGAAGCCGCCGACCGCCGGGGTCGGGTGCAGGCGCTCGACGAGGTCGAGCACGCCGACCGACGACGCGAGGTGCGCACGGATCGGCGTGGCGAGGTGCTGGGCGCTGGCCGCCTTGACGACCTCGGGCCGCGGGGCCGCCGTCGTCCAGATCGCGAGGTCGTCGAGGCGCGCGAGGATGCGGCGGACGACGATGGCGTGCTCCTCGCGGTTCTTCGCGGAGCGCAGGAGGTGCTCGCCGAGGTGCGTCTCCACCGCCGGGTCGCTGCTGCGGCCCGTCGTGCCGGCGAGCGCGAGCGTCGCGACGCGGTTGCCGGCGCGGCGCACGAGCAGCTCGGGCGTCGCGGCGATGAAGGTGCGGTCGCCGCGGCCGACGGCGAGGACGGCGCACCCGTCGTAGGCGTCGCGCAGGACCCCGAGGACCGCGCCGGCGTCCGGCACGGGGCGTCCGGCGACCTGGACCTCGCGGGCGAGGACGATCTTCTCGAACGCCCCCTCGCGGATCATCCGCACGCCCGACGCCACCGCGTGCTCGTAGTGCGCGGGCGGCAGCGCCGAGACCACCCGCGCCTTCTGCACCGGATCCGGATCGAGGAGCAGCGGATGCCCCGGGAGCACCTCGTCGACCCGCGCGAGCGTCCGGGCGACCAGCGCCTCGGGGTCGTCGAGCGGCGCGACGCGGACCGCGATCGTCGCCCGGACCCGACCGTCCCGGCCGGCGAGCGCGAGCAGCGGCACGACGAGGGAGGCCGCCGCGAAACCGTCCCACGCGGGCGTCCGGCCGCCGTCGTCGGCGAACGAGAAGCCGCCCACGGCGACGAGTCCCTCGGCCTCGGCACCCAGGCTCGGATCGCACGCCGCGTCCGCCGCGAGCGCGCCCCAGGCGCGGGCGACGGCCCCGAAGCGCGAGGGGCCCGAGGCCTCCAGCGTCTCGACGGCACCCAGCGTCGCAAGCACCTGGCCGCCGCGGTCGCGCTGCCCGTAGACCGACCACGGCTCGCCGGTGCGGCGGGCCGTCGTGATCGTGCCCATGGCGTCGAGCCCGTCCGGCGCGTCGACCGTGATCGCCGCGAGGACCGGGCGATGGCTGCGCTGCGCGCGGCGCAGCGCCGTCCGGGCGTGGCGCAGCAGGCGGTCGCGGTCCGCGACGGCCAGCGGGACCGCCCGGGAGCGATCGGCGCTGCGGGCCCCGGAGACGACCGTCGTAGGCACCCTGGGATCATCCCACCCACGGGGCCCTCCGTCCGCGCGCGCGGTCACAGGAGTCGAGTCGCGCAGGCTCAGGAGACGCCGGCACCGCGTGCCCGTCGCTGCATCGCGCCGACGTGGACGCGTGCACAGGCCCCTGCCGCTCGGCCGCCCGCCGCGGCCGCTCCTGGTCTCACACGCACGG
Organism: Patulibacter sp. NPDC049589; assembly: GCF_040675535.1. Classification (NCBI taxonomy): domain Bacteria; kingdom Bacillati; phylum Actinomycetota; class Thermoleophilia; order Solirubrobacterales; family Patulibacteraceae; genus Patulibacter; species Patulibacter sp. NPDC049589. The sequence continues at coordinate 28,480 of NZ_JBFAPC010000015.1, forward strand.
TCGATCCGTCTGGAAGGGAGGTGGTCGTGATTCCCTCGGTCCTGCCGAGGAATGGTCGACCACGTCCCGTCAACCCAGGACGACCATCGGTCTCAGGTCTCCTCGCGGCCCCGCGAGATCGCGACCTCGCCGGTGCGGATCATCTCGACGAGGCCGTAGGGGCGGACGAGCTTCTCGAACGCCTCGATCTTGGACCGCTCGCCGGTGATCTCGGCGATGATCGACTTCTTCCCGATGTCGACGATCTTGCCGCGGAAGACCTCGGCGAGCTCGCGGATCTCCGAGCGCGTCTGCGGGTCGCAGGAGACCTTGAACAGCGCCAGCTCGCGAGCGACCGTCTCGGCCGGCTGCAGGTCCTTGATCTTCAGGACGTTGATCAGCTTGTGCAGCTGCTTGGTGACCTGATCGATCGGCTGCGAGGCGCCGTCGAGCGTCAGCGTGATGCGGGAGATCCGCTCGTCGTCGGTCGGGCCGACGGAGAGCGTGTCGATGTTGAAGCCGCGGCGCGTGAAGAGGCCCGAGACGCGCGTCAGCACGCCCGGCTTGTTCTCGACCAAGACGGAGAGGACGTGCTTGCGGCCGCTGCGGACCGAGCCCGCCGCGTGCAGGTCGTCCAGGGAGAGGAGTTCGTTCGTGTCGACCATGGTGTCCCTTTCGCTCAGCCGACCATGTTCCGGGCGGCCTCGCCCGGGGCGATCATCGGGTAGACCTTCTCGTCGCGGGTGACGCGGACGTCGATGAACGCCGGGCCCTCCGCCTCGAAGGCGGCGCGCAGGTCGTCCTCGAGCGATGAGGACTCCGTCAGGCGCAGGCCGCGGATGCCGTAGGCGTCGGCGAGCTTCACGAAGTCCGGGAAGGCCTCCTCGCCGCCGAACGTGTGCATGTCGACCTGCGAGTAGCGCTCCTGCCAGAAGAGCTCCTGCCACTGGCGGACCATGCCGAGGTAGCCGTTGTTCAGGATCACGACCTTCACCGGGATGTTCTCCTGGCGGATCGTCGCGAGCTCCTGGATGTTCATCTGGATCGAGCCGTCGCCGGTGACCACGACGTTGAGCTTGTCCGGCATGCCCATCTGGGCGCCGATCGCGGCGGGCAGGCCGAAGCCCATCGTGCCGAGGCCGCCGGAGTTGATCCACCGGCGGGGCTCGGGGTAGTGGTAGTACTGCGCCGCCCACATCTGGTGCTGGCCGACGTCGGAGGAGATGATCGCGTCGCCGCCGGTGACGTTGTAGATCGCCTGGATGACCTGCTGCGGCTTGATCTCGCCGTTCTCGCCCGGCTCGTAGGTGAGCGGGTGGCGCTCCTGCCAGGTGTGGATGCGCTGCCACCAGGCGTCCATCCGGCTCTTGTCGGCGTCGAGCTGGCGGTACTCCTCCAGCAGCTTCGGGAGGATCTGCTTGGCGTCGCCGACGATCGGGATGTGCGCCGGGATGTTCTTCGAGATCTCGGCGGGATCCACGTCGATGTGGATGTACTTGGCGCGCGGGGCGAACTCCGAGAGCTTGCCGGTGACGCGGTCGTCGAAGCGGCAGCCGATGGCGACGAGCAGGTCGGCCTCGTCGACCGCGTAGTTGGCCGCGCGGGTGCCGTGCATGCCGAGCATCCCGAGCCACTGCGGGTCCGGCGCGGGGTAGGCGCCGAGGCCCATCAACGTCGAGGTGATCGGGAAGCCGCCGTAGCGGACGAGCTCGCGGAGCGCGTCCGACGCGTTGGCGGAGACGACGCCGCCGCCGGTGTAGAAGACCGGGCGGCGAGCCGCGGCCAGAGCGCGGGCGGCCTGGCGGATCTGCTTGGAGTTGCCGACCAGGCGCGGCTGGTAGCCGGGCAGCTGGACGTCCGTGACCGGCTCGTAGTTGATGTCGGCCTTGGTCAGATCCATCGGCAGGTCGACGACGACCGGGCCGGGGCGCCCCGTGGAGGCGATGTGGAACGCCTCGTGGATCGTGCGCGGGATCTCGCGCGGGTCCGTGATCAGGAACGAGTGCTTGACCGCCGGCATCGTGATGCCGATCGTGTCGGCCTCCTGGAAGCCGTCGGTGCCGAGCAGCTCGGTGCGGACCTGGCCCGTGAAGAACACGACGGGGACCGAGTCCATCATCGCGTCCATGATCGGCGTGACGAGGTTCGTCGCGCCGGGGCCGGACGTGCCGAACGCGACGCCGACCTTGCCGGTCGCCTTCGCGTAGCCCTCCGCCGCGTGGCCGGCGCCGGCCTCGTGCCGGACCAGGACGTGGTGGATGCCGGCGTCGTAGAACGCGTCGTACGTCGGGAGGTTCGCGCCACCCGGGTAGCCGAATACGACGTCCACGCCCTCCGCCTTCAGGCACTCCATGATCGCGTCGACCGCTCGCATAGCCCGTCCTCCTCCCCGACTCGTCCTCAGGGACCCGTTGAAAGCACGAGGCCGTCCGGGTCGGACGGCCACAAGGGTCGATCGTAGCAGCGGTTACGTGCCGCCCGCGGGCGCGGGAGCGTCGGCGTCCGCCACCTGCTCGTACGGGTTCTCGGCGCGCTCGTAGGGGCTCGCGTCGTCCTCGTCCTCCGCGGCGGGGTCCTCGAGCGCCCGGCCGTCGGGGCCGAGCGCGACGACGGAGCCCGCGACGGAGCGGAAGCGGACCTCCGGGAACGCCAGGTCGGTGCCGCAGCCCATGCACATGGTGTCGGTGATCGGCAGCAGCCGGCCACACCCGTCGCACTGCCGGCGCTGCTCCGTTCGGTGCCCCGGGTAGACCACGGCGGCGATGAAGCCGAAGAGCGGCAGGAACGCCGCGATGAAGAACCAGAGCAGGAACGAGCTGCCCTTGGACCGTCCCTGGAGACCTCCCGCCACCCCGAAGAGGACGCAGATCGCGAGGAAGAAGGCGAATGATCCGTCCACATCAATAGCCTACCTCGCTCCGATCGGTCCACCGGGGGCCGGTCGCCGGAGCCGCACCGAAGGACACGACCACGTTCCGCTGGGACAGCCTGAAGGACCCGTCCTCCGCCCTCCTGGGCGAGCGTGTGCTCGTCGCCGCGCCCGTGTCGCCGTTCGCGCGACGGGCGCCGGGCCGCGGGGCCTGGGGGCACGAGCCGCTGACGGGCGCCCAGGTGCGCCTGCTGGTGGTGACCGCGTCCCGTGTGGCGGTGCTGCTGCTCGACCGCGACGTCGGCGGCCCGCACCTCTACCGGCCGATGCAGATCGAGATCGCCGTGTCCCGCGACGAGGTCTGCGGGATCGAGATGGGCGCCCTGCGCCCGTCGCGCCGCTTCACCGTCGTGCTGACCGAGGGCCGTTCCTGGCACCTCGAGGTCACGACGTTCGGCCGTCGGCTCTGGGGCCCGATCATCACGGAGCTCGGGCAGGTGCACCCGGGGACCGCCGACGCCCACCAGCGCGCCGACGGGGCCTCCGAGAGCCAGATCGTCTCGCCGGACGCCCGCGCGTAGCCCGTGCGGACGCTGCGGATCGCCGCGCGGCGCCCGCGCGACCCCGGGCTCGTCGTCGTCCTCGTGGCGGCGGCGCTGCTGTCGCTCGCCTACGCCGTCTGGGCCTGGCAGCGCCACCGCTGGTACCTGACGTCCGGCTACGACCTCGGGATCTTCGACCAGGCGACCCGCAACCTCGCGCACCTGCGCGCCCCGGCGTCGTCGCTGCGCGAGGTCCCGAACCTCTGGGGCGACCACTTCCACCCGATCATCGTGCTGTGGGGGGCGCTGAAGGTCCTCTGGCCCTCCCCCGTCGCCCTGCTCGCGTCCCAGGCGGTCCTCGTGGCCGCCGCGATGATCCCGCTCTACCTGCTCGCCCGCGACCGGGCAGGGATGCTGGCGGGCGTCTTCCTGGCGCTGGCGTACGGCACGTCGTGGGGCGTCCAGCGGGCGATCGACTTCGACGTCCACGAGCTGGCGTTCGCGCCCGCCCTGCTGGCGTGCGCGGTGCTGGCCGCCGACCGCGAGCGGTGGCGCTGGTTCTGGGTCTCCGCCGTGCTGCTCCTCTGCGTCAAGGAGGACGTCGCGCTGGTCGTCGTCGCGCTCGGGCTGTGGCTCGCGCTGGAGGGCGAGCGCCGACGCGGCGCGATCGCGATCGTCGCCGGGCTGGCCTGGTTCGTCCTCGCGACGCGGTGGTGGATCCCCGGGCTCGGGGTCCAGGAGTTCACGTACTGGTCGTACTACCGCTTCGGGCAGGACGCCCCGAGCGCCATCGGGGCCGCCGTGACGCACCCGTGGCGGCTCGTGACGGTCGCGGTCGACCCGAAGGTCAAGCTCGACACGATGCTCGCCCTCGTCGCGCCGTTCCTCGTGCTGACGCCGTGGCTGACGCGCCTGGCCGTCCTGCCGCTCCCGCTGTTCGCGGAGCGCTTCCTCTCGGACCAGGACGTCTACTGGGGCACCTCGTTCCACTACTCGCTGCTGCCGACGATGACGCTCGCGATCGCGTCGGCGGGCGGGATCGCCACGGTCCGGCGCGCGCTGGAGCGGCGAGCCGCCGTGCTCGGACGGGCCGGCGCAGCGCCGTTGCGCACCACGCCGGAGGCGGTGGTGTCGACCGCTGCTTCGTCCGAGGCCGCAGGGATGCCGGCGGCGCTGCCCCAGCCCCCAGGGGCGCCGGCGGCTCCGCCCGAGGCCGGAGACGCGCCGGCGGCGCTGTCCGACGGCGCCCAGCCTCGAGGCGGCGCCTCGGGGCCGGCCACGGCGCAGCGTCGGTGGTCGGCAGCCGCTCGGCTCGCCCCCGCCGTCCTCGCCGGTGCGGGCCTCATCGCCGGCACCGTCGCGTGGTTCCCCGTCTACGGGCACGGTGCCGCGTCCGACGGCCCGCCGCTCGCCGCGCTGGCGACGCTCCACACCCCGCCGCGTATCGTCGACCGCCACGTCCTGGACCGGGTCGTCGCCGCCGTGCCGACGACGGGCTCGGTCGCCGTGCCACGCACGATGCAGCCGCACCTGACCGAGCGCGATCAGCCCGTCCACCTGCTCGAGAGCCGGGACGTCGGCCACACGCCCCACGTGACGACGGACGACAACGTCGTCGTCGACCTCACCGACCCCGCACCGGACGCCGTGGCGCTGCCGGAGCGGGTCGGGGTGGTGGTGGACGCCACCGACGCCCGGCTGGCCCGCGGCGGCCTCGTCCCGGTCTGGGGCGACCCGGAGGGCTGGGTCGTCCTGCGCTCGCCGTCCGCCCCGGGCGGCACTCGGGTCGACCCGGCCCTCGGCGTGCTGCCGGTCGGACCGGCCCGGGCCCTGCGGGCCGCCGCGAACGCCTGGGGCCGCACGCTCCGAGCCACCGCCGCCGACTGCGCCATCACGTGCACCTCCGCGGCGAAGGTCCGGCTCGACGCCGCCGGGACCGCGCTGGACGCCGCGGTGACGCGCGCCGCCGGCGCGTCGCCCGGCGTCTGCGCCCCGATCCTGCGCGGGGTCGCGGGATCGGGCACCGAGCTCCTGCGGCGCCGGGCCGCGATCACGGCGGCCCCCGGCGACCCGACGGCGCGCGTCCAGTACCGCGACGCCGTCGAGGGCCGCCTCTCGGGCGCCGTCCGGCGGGCCGCGATGGTCTGCGCGCCGGGCGCAGGGCCTCCGGGCCGCGGGCTCCCGGCGCCCCCGGCGGCACCGGGGACGACGACCGCGCCGGGCGCCTAGCCGCCGCAAGCCGCGGCGCGGGCGTGCGAGGGTGCTCGTCGGGGCTCCCGGCCGCGCCGGGAGCCCCGAGCGTGCACTGCTCCCTCCCGAGCAGGGAGAACCGCACTCTCGAACGCGAACCGGAAGACGTCGCGTCTTCCCCGCTACAGCCCCAGGATCTCCCGGGTGATGCGCGTGACCTCGCCGCCGTCGGCACGGCCCTTGGTCTCCTTCATCACCGCGCCGACGATCGCACCGATCGGCTTCATGTTGCCGGTCTTCAGCTTCTCGACGACGTCGGGATTCGCGTCCAGCGCCGCCTGCACGACGGGGCGCAGCTCGTCCGCACCGCCGACGGCCGCGAGGCCCTTGGCCTCGACGATCGCGGCGGGGGATCCGCCCTCGGCGACCAGGACGTCGAGCACCTGCTCGCCGGCCTTGCGGTTGATCGTCTTCGCGCCGACGAGCGCCACGAGCTCGGCCAGGGCCTGCGGCGTCACCTTCGACTGCGCCGGATCGGTGCTCGTGTCGTCGTCGGAGCCGTCCTCGTCGCGGCGCAGGGCCTCGAGCCGGCGGACGAGGTCGTTCCCGATCCAGTTGGCGACCTGTTGCTGGTCGACCGGGACGCCGTTCGCACCTCCCGCTTCCGCCGCCGCCAGCGTGGCCTCGAAGTAGTCGCCCAGGGCGCGCCGGAAGGCGAGCAGGCGGGCGGACTCCTCGTGCAGGCCCAGCTCGCTGCGGAAGCGCTCGGCACGCTCCAGCGGCAGCTCGGGGACGGACTGCAGGGCCGAGGCCAAGAGCTCCGCGGGGACCGCCACGGGCGGCATGTCGGGCTCGGGGAAGTAGCGGTAGTCGTGCGAGCCCTCCTTGGACCGCAGCGACGTGATCGACCCGGTGCGCGGGTCGAAGTGCAGCGTCTCCTGCTGGACCCGCTCGCCCGCCTGCACCAGGGCGGTCTGGCGGGCGACCTCGGCGTTGATGCCCTGCTCGATGAACCGGAACGAGTTCATGTTCTTCAGCTCGGTCTTCGTGCCCAGCTCGGTGTCGCCCACGGGGCGGATGGAGATGTTGGCGTCGCAGCGCAGCGACCCCTCCTCCATGTTCACGTCGGACACGCCGAGCTGGCGCAGGGTCTCGCGCAGCAGCCGCAGCCAGCTGGAGGCCTGTTCGGCGGAGCGGATCTCCGGCAGCGTGACGATCTCCGCCAGCGGCGTGCCGCCGCGGTTGTAGTCGACGACGGAGCTCGTCGAGCCGCCGATCCGGCCGGACGCGCCGGCGTGCGTGAGCTTCGCGGCGTCCTCCTCGACGTGGACCCGCTCGAGGCCGACGTCGCCCAGCCGGCCACCCGCGACGAGCGGTTCGTCGAACTGGCTGATCTGGTAGCCCTTGGGCAGGTCCGGATAGAAGTACGACTTGCGGTGGAAGACCAGCCGCTGCGCCAGCTCCCCACCGAACGCCGCGCCGATCATCAGGCCCAGGCGGATCGCCTCGGCGTTGACGACCGGCAGCGTGCCGGGCATGCCCAGGCAGACGGGGCACGTGTGCGTGTTCGGCGGGTCGCCGAAGACCAGCTCGCAACCACAGAACATCTTCGTCTTCGTCGCCAGCTGGACGTGGATCTCCAGGCCGATGACGGTCTCGTAGGCGGTCATGCCGCGTCCTTCCCGGCCGCGGCCGGAGCAGCGGGCGCCCCGGACCCCGTGCTCCTCGCCGGAGAGGCGTCGAACGCGAACGCCTGCTCCAGCGCGTGGGCGGCGTCCAGGATCCGCTGCTCGGAGAACGCCGCGCCCGACAGCTGCAGGCCGACCGGCAGGCCCTCCGACAGGCCGCACGGGATCGAGATCGCGGGCACGCCGGCCAGCGACTGCGGCAGCGTCGTGACGTCCGCCTGGTACATCGCGACCGGGTCGTCGGTGCGCTCGCCGAGGCCCCAGGCCACGGTCGGGCTCGTCGGCGTGGCGATCAGGTCGACCTGCTCGTGGACGACGGCGAAGTCCTCGACGATCTTGGTGCGGACCTGCTGCGCGCGCCGGTAGTAGGCGTCGTAGAAGCCGCTGGAGAGCGCGTAGGTCCCGAGCATGATGCGGCGCTTGACCTCCGGGCCGAAGCCGTCGTGGCGGGTCTTCGTGTACAGCTCGACCAGGCCGCCGTCGCCGATGTCGGCGCGGTTGCCGTAGCGGACGCCGTCGAAGCGGGCGAGGTTCGAGGAGGCCTCGGCCGGGGCCAGCAGGTAGTAGGCCGCCAGCGCGTGGCGGGCGTGCGGGAGCTCCACCTCGACGATCGTCGCCCCGAGCGACTCGGCGGTCTGCAGCGCGGCGTCGAAGGCGGCGCGGACGCCCGGCTCGATGCCCTCGCCCAGCAGCTCCGTCGGCACGCCGATCCGCACGCTGTCGAGGCGCTCGGCGGTCGGCAGATCGATCTCCGGGGCGTTGCCCGGCCAGCCGATCGACGTCATGTCGTTCGCGTCGGCGGGGCCGGTCATCGCGCGGAAGATCGCGGCGGCGTCCTGCACGTTGCGGGTGATCGGGCCGGCCTGGTCCAGCGACGACGCGAAGGCGATCATCCCGTAGCGCGAGACCGAGCCGTACGTGGGCTTCAGGCCGACGACGCCGCAGAGCGCGGCCGGCTGGCGGACGGAGCCCCCGGTGTCGGTGCCGATCGCGGCGGGCGCGAGGCCGGCGGCGACGGCGGCCGCGGAGCCGCCGGACGATCCGCCGGGGACCTTCGTGCGGTCCCACGGGTTCAGGACCGGACCGAACGCGGAGTTCTCGTTGGACGAGCCCATCGCGAACTCGTCCTGGTTGGTCTTGCCGAGGATCGTCGCGCCGGCGTCCTGCAGGCGCGCGATCGACGTCGCCGTGTAGGGCGGCAGGTAGCCGCGCAGCAGGTTCGAGGCCGAGGCCGTCGGGACGCCCGTGACGCAGAAGAGGTCCTTGACGGCCAGCGGGACGCCGGCGAGCGGCCGGTCGGTGCCCGGCGCCTCGTCGCGGTCGCCGAGCCCGGACTGCAGGTCGTCGGCCAGCCACGTGAAGCTGTTGGTGTCGTCCGCGGCCGCGCGATCGCGGTAGGCGGTGAAGAGCTCGTCCTGCGAGAGCTCGCCGCGGCGCAGGGCCGCGGCGGCGTCGACGACGGAGAGGGAGATCGGGTCGGTCATGTCAGGCCTGGGGGCTCGGGACGCGGAAGCCGTCGTCGGAGGCGTCGGGCGCCTGGTCCAGCGCGATGTCGCGCGGCAGCGACGGGCGCGGCTCGTCGGCCCGCAGCGGGCTGCGCTCGACGAGGACGTGGGCGGTCGGCTCGACGCCGTCGAGGTCGAGCTCGCCGATCGTCTCGAGGTGGCCGAGGACGGCGGAGAGCTCCCGCGCCATCGGCTCGATCTCGTCGTCGTGCAGCTCCAACCGGGAGAGCGTGGCGACGTGGAGGACGGTGTCGCGGTCGATCATGCGGTCCCGATGGTAGAGGCGGACCGGGGACCGGGGTCAGCCGGTCCGGGCCGGAGGGGCCGACGCGCGTCCGCCGTCGCGGTGGCGAGGAGGATGCGCACGACGGTCGCGACGCCGACGATCACGAGGACGACGAGCGCCACCGGCGGCGCTCCGACCGGGCCGACGGTCGCCCCGCCACGCCGGGCCGTCGCGAGCCCCGCGAGCCCCGCGAGCAGGCCGACCACCGCGAGCTCCAGCCACGGATGCCCGAGCGCACCCCATCCGGCGTGCTCGACCCCGTTGACGGCGAACCGGGCGTCGACCGGGCAGGAGTCCATCGCGTACCCACCACCGACGATCCTCGGGCGGGCGTGCGCGCAGGCCGCGGTGCCGTCGAGCGAGAACGTGGCCAGGAACGCCGAGACGGCGACGGCCACCGTCCCGACGGCGAGCAGGACGCCACCGGCCCGGACGCGCCCCGGTGGCGGGAGGGCGTCCCGCCCGCGGAGGACGACGATGCCCGCGACGGCGACCACGAGGCCGAGGAGCCCGACGAGCGCACCGACGCCCGGCGACGGCCGGCCCTCGAACACCGACGGGACGATGTCGTCGGTGGCGAGCGTCGACAGCACGCTCTCGAAGGGTGCCTCCGGGCGCAGCACCGTCGCACGGAGGACCGTGAGGACCAGCACCGCCGTCGTCACGGTCCCGAGCACCCGGAGGAGCGGGCCGGACGCGGCGGACCCTCGGAGGCTCACCGGCACCGCGACCCACACGCCGATCCCGACGACGGCGAGCAGCTCGATCCACGGGTGGCCCAGGTGGCCCCAGCCGGCCGGTACCGCGATCCGCGCGTGCACCGACAGGTCGCGCAGACGGGCCCCGTACTCGCCGTCGCGTCCCCAGTCGAGGACCAGCGAGCACGCGAGGGCCAGCAGCGCGAGCCCGAGCAGGACGCTGCCGCCCCGGCGACGTCCGTCGCTCACGGCCCGGCGCGTAGCGGGGACGGCGTCCCCCAAGGCTCAGCGCGCCCGATCGGCGGAGTCGGTCGCCGCGTCGGCCGCGTCGGCCGGCGGGCCCGGATCGACCGCGCCGGGGTCCTCGGCCACGGGTCGCGGTGCGGGCGTCGCCGGCCGCAGCGGCGGGACCTCGCGCGGGGCCGGCGGTACGACGGCGCTCTCGGCCGCGCCGGAGCGGTCGTCGGCCATCGCGATCCACGAGCCGACGAGCAGGAGGACGAGCGCGAGCAGCCCGATCCAGGCGCCGAACGCGGGCGAGAGATGTGCCTCGGCCTGGCTGAGGTCCGTCGCGCTGTCGGTCGTCGCCAGCGTGCTGATGATCGAGCCCGAGCCGAGGTCCGTGACGCGCGGCGACGGGGTGAAGACCAGGACCCGGAGGACGGTCAGGAGGAGCACGAGCGCGGCGACGCCGACCCCGACCACGACGCTGATCACGGCCCCGAACGTCGGGCGGCCCGCGCCGGCCCGGGCGGCGAACGCGATCGCCACGATCACCGCGACCGCCGCGACGACGAGCAGCTCGATCCAGGGATGCCCGAGATAGCCCCACCCGTGCTGCGTCGAGCCGAAGACCGAGAACGACGCCGAGCCGCCGGAGGGGGCGCTGATGCGGTCGATGTCGAACCAGCGCAGGAACAGCGAGACGACGAGCAGCACGAGGCCGACGATGGCCACCTGCTCGCCACGCCGCAGGCGCCCGAGGCTCACGCCCGGACCCCTGATCGCCCGCCGACCCCGGCGACCGGGCTCATCCGGCCGCGCCCCCCGCCTGGATCCGCGCCGCCCGCAGCGTGTTGGCGAGCAGCTCGGCGATCGTCATCGGGCCCACGCCGCCGGGGACCGGCGTGATCGCGGCGGCGTGCTCGGCGGCCTCAGCGAAGTGGACGTCGCCGACGAGCGAGGACGAGCCGTCCGTCGGCGCGGGGTCGCGGCGGTTGATGCCGACGTCGATCACCGTGGCGCCGGACTTGACCCAGGAGCCGCGGACCATCTCGGGTCGGCCGACGGCGGCGACGAGGACGTCGGCGCGGGCGCTGACGGCGGCGAGGTCGGCGGTGCGGGAGTGGGCGATCGTGACCGTGGCGTTGGCCTGGAGCAGCAGCTGCGCCATCGGCTTGCCGAAGAGGTTCGAGCGGCCGATCACCACGGCCTCGGCGCCGGAGAGCTCCGTGCCGGCGTGCTGCAGCAGCCGAATCACGCCGGCCGGCGTGCACGGGACCAGTCCCGGCAGGCCGAGGGCGAGCCGGCCGGCGGAGGCGACCGTCAACCCGTCGACGTCCTTCTCCGGCGCGATCAGGTTGGTCAGCTCGACGCCGTCCAGGTGGCCGGGCACCGGCAGCTGGCAGAGGATGCCGCTGACCTCCGGGTCCGCGTTCAGGCGCTCGATCAGCGCGACGACCTCCTCCCGGGGCGCGTCGGCGGCGAGGCGGTGGTCGAAGCCCTTGATGCCGACCTCGGCGCACGCCCGCTGCTTGCCGCCGACGTAGACGGCGCTGGCGGCGTCCTCGCCGACGAGGATCGTGGCGAGTCCCGGGGGCCGTCCGTGCTCGGCGACGAACGCCGCGACCTCCGTCGCGACCTCCGTGCGGACCTCGGCCGCGACCTGCTTGCCGTCGATGATCGTGGCGCTCACGTCGGTCAGGCTAGCCGGTGCCTCGGCGCGGGTGCCGGGTGGCGCGCCCTATCGGCGCCGGGCCGGGGACGGCGACCACGTCGCCCGGACGTCATCCGCCCGAGGCTGGAGCGTGACGCTCGCCGCCCCGTCGTCCGGGGTCCAGCGCAGCGTCCGGCCGTCGAGCGCCAGGCCCGGGCCGCCGATCTCGGCCTCCCCCACGGACCGGACGCCGCCGGCGTCCCGCACCCAGACCGTCGACGGCGAGCCCGTGTGGTCCTCCAGCCAGGCCGCGGCGCCGTCGACGACCAGCGCGCTCACGCGTTCCCCCGGCTCCGCGTCCGGGGAGCCGAGGACGCCTGAAGCCTGGAACGTGCGCCCCGAGACGGTGTCGGTGACCGCGGTCTGCTCCGACGAGCGGGGGTCGTCGGAGTTGGGGTCCTGTCCGGAGCCGTCGGTCTGGGCGATCGCGAGCGAGCCCGCCCGGACGATCCGGCAGACGCAGTCGAACGAGCTGCCGTAGCGGTCCGCCGAGTCGTACTCGTCGAACGTCGCCAGGACCCGGTGGGTGTCGGGCCGGTAGAGCCAGAGGATGTGGTGCTCGTCCATCTCGTCGCCCCAGCCGAGGGCGCGACCGGAGGTGATCCGCAGGCACCACCCGCCGAGGGCACCGGCGGGATGGCTGTTGACGGCGCCGTCGTCGCCGCGGCCCGAGCAGGCGCCGGGGTGCCCGCGCCGGAAGGCGACGAGTCGGGCGGACGAGTCGGTCGCGTCCGTGGTCAGGACGTGCGCGTCGTCGAAGAGGACCAGGTCGCCACGTCGTGGTGCAGCACGGATCAGCGTGCGGACCCGACGACCGGGAGCGGAGACCCACGTCCGGTCGGTGTGGCCGTGCAGCAGCGTCCACAACACGACCCCGTCGCTGGTCACGGCGATCCGTGGATCGAACGCCGCCCGCCGGGGGAGGCGCTGCGTGCTGACCGTCCGGACGCGGCCGACGACGCCACGACGGCCGAGACGGGCCACGTGGATGCGCCCCCGTCGCCCGGGCCGCCAGGTCCGCCAGGCCACGAAGCGTCCGGTCCAGGCCATCCCGCCGATCCGCTCGCCAGGGGCCAGCGACGGGCCCACGTCCAGGTACGGCCCCCGGTACCGGTGGAGCGTCAGCAGGCCACGGCCGTCACGACAGCGCCCGACGGTGAGCTCCTCGTCGGGGATGGTGGGCCCGAGGCGCCAGCCGTCCGGCAGGCGCTCGTCGTCGAACGCGCCGGCCACGTCCGCCGGCCACGAGATCCCCAGCGCGGGTATCCGCAGGCCGCTGGTGTCGTACGCGCCCTCCCCGTCGATCTCCGTCGCCGGCGTACGGCACGCGGCCGAGGCGACGGGAGCCCCGGCTCCGAACGCCACGACGAGGAACGCTGCGACGAGCATCGCGGCCGCGAGCGGCTGCGACCAGCGCGGTGACGAGAGCCCTGCTCCGCCTTCCGCCCCGGAAGCTCCGACCGCAGGGGCCGAAGCCCGGGCCCGACGTTCGCATACACACCACACACGCAGGAATCTACCCTGCACCCGGCCGCTGCCGACGCAGTCACCGCAGGGCGCCGTCCCCGCGCGAGCGCGACCGCCGCGACGCGGTCACGACCACGCCGGTCAGGCCAGCGGCTCCAGCCGGGCGAAGCCGGCGATCAGCCGCTTCTCCCCCGCGTCGTCGAATCGCACGACGACGACGTCGCCGTCCATGCGCAGCACCTCGCCGGCGTCGAACTTCACGTGGCGGACGCGCTGGCCCGGCGCCCAGGTCGGGGACGGCTCGGCCTCCGCCTTGCTGGACACGAGGTCGCTGCCGCGCTTGAGCCCGAGCGACGAGAGGTCGCGCGGCGGGCCGCCCGGGCGGGAGGGGCTGCGGCCGATGCGGCCGATCGAGCTGAGGTCACGGCGGCCGCGCACGGCATCGCCGGGGGCCGGGCGGCCGGAGGTCGCCTCGACGGAGAGGTCGTCCATCGCCTCGTGCGGGAGCTCGCGCAGGAACCGGCTGGGCACCTGCGACTGCGGCGGGCCGTACATCGCGCGGCGGCGGGCCCAGGTGATCGCGAGGTGCCTCCGGGCACGGGTGATCCCGACGTACGCCAGCCGGCGCTCCTCCTCGAGCTCGCCGGAGTCGATGGCGCGAGAGTGCGGGAAGATCCCGTCCTCCAGGCCGACGAGGAAGACGGCGTCGTACTCGAGGCCCTTCGCGTTGTGCAGCGTCATCAGCGTGACCTGGCCCTCCGGGCCGTCGGCCTTCTGGTCCGCGTCGGACAGGAGCGCCGTCTGCTGCAGGAAGCGGTCGAGGGCGTGGAAGGCGTCGTCCTCCGGGGTCGCGGCCTCGGCGTCGAACTCCTCGGCGTACGCGTGCAGCTGGTCGAGGTTCTCCAGGCGTCCCTCGTCCTGGGGGTCCTCCGAGGCCTCGAGCTCCGCGCGGTAGCCGGTGACGCGCAGGACGTCCTCGACGAGGTCCGCGATCCTGAGGTCGTCCCCGGAACCCGTCCCGCCCGCCCCCACCTCGTCGGGGCCGCCGAAGAGCTTCTCGCGCAGCTCCGCGATCTGGTCCGCGAAGGCCCCCACGGCGCGGACCGCCGCGGTCTTGAGCCCGGCGGCGGCGGGGTTGGCGACGACCTCCAGCGGCGTCACGCCCGTCGACTCCGCGTGGCTGAGGATCCGGCCGACCGTGGTGTCGCCGATCCCGCGGCGCGGACGGTTGACGACGCGCGCGAAGGCGACCGTGTTGGCCGGGTTGTGCAGCCACGCCAGGTACGACAGCGCGTCCTTGACCTCGGCGCGGTCGAAGAAGCGGACGCCGCCGATCACCTGGTAGTCGAGCTCGGCCTGCGTCAGCGACGTCTCGATCGCGCGCGACAGCGCGTTGGTCCGGTAGAGGACGGCCATGTCGCCGAGCGGGGTGCCCTCCCCCGCCAGGCGCTCGATCTCGGCGACGACCCAGCGGGCCTCCGCGTGGTCGTCCGGCAGCGCGCGGACGCGGACGTCCTCGCCCTCGCCCTGCTCCGTGAACAGGTGCTTGGGCCGCTGGTTGCTGTTGTGCGCGATCAGCCCGTTCGCGGCGTCCAGGATGTGCTGCGTCGAGCGGTAGTTCTGTTCGAGCTTGATGACCTCGGCGTCGGGGAAGTCGTCCTCGAAGTCGAGGATGTTGCGGATGTCGGCGGAGCGGAAGCCGTAGATCGACTGCGCGTCGTCGCCGACGACCATGAGGTTGCGGTGGCCGGGCTCCTCGCCGGCCAGCGGCGCGGTGAGGGCGTCCGTGTCGTCCCCCGGCCCCGTGGCGTCCCGTCCGGCCCCGCCGCCCGACGGGCCCGCCTGATGCATCGGGTCGTCCATGCAGAGCAGCTGCAGGAAGCGGTACTGCGCCGGGTTGGTGTCCTGGTACTCGTCGACGAGCACGTGCTTGAACGCGCGCCGGTAGCGCTCGCGGACGTCGGGGTAGCGCTCGAACAGGTCGACGGTCCGAGCCATCAGGTCGTCGAAGTCCATCGCGTTGTTGGCGACCAGCTGCTGCTGGTAGCGCGCGTAGGTGTCGGCGACGGTGCGGTCGTAGTGGCCGGCCGCGAGGTCCTGCGCCTGCTGGACGCTGCGCAGGCGGTTCTTGTGGTCCGAGATCTGGTTCCGGACGGCGTTGGGCGTGAACCGCTTGGTGTCGGCGCCCTCGGCCTCCAGGCAGCGCTTGACCAGGCGCTTGGAGTCGTCGGAGTCGTAGATCGTGAACGTGCGCGAGTAGCCGAGCTTCTCGGCCTCGACCCGCAGGATCCGCGCGCAGGCGGAGTGGAACGTCGCGACCCACAGGCCGCGGGTGGAGCGCCCGAGCAGGTCGCCGACGCGGTGGCGCAGCTCGGCCGCGGCCTTGTTCGTGAACGTCACGGCCAGGATCTCGCCCAGTCCGCACTGCCCGGTGCGCACGAGGTAGGCGACGCGATGGGTCAGGACCCGCGTCTTGCCCGACCCCGCGCCCGCGATGACGAGCAGTGGCCCGCCGGGGTGCTGGACGGCGTGGCGCTGCGGCTCGTTGAGCCCCTCGAGCAGTTCTGCGGCGTACGCGTCGACGGAGGTCACCCACCGAGGATAGGCGCCTGCGGGGACGGGTCCGGAGCGCCTCCGAGGACGTCGTCGCGAGCCCCCGGAGGTGCAGGGCTTTCCCGGTCCGGGCCCGCGCACGGGCCGGTACCGTGGGCGGATGGCCGCCCCCGGACCCCCGTCCCTCCCCGACCGGGTCCGCCGCCACGCCGCGGAGGTCGTGGCCGGCGCGCGCTTCGTGACCATCGACCACGAGGCGCTGGACGCGATGGACGCGAGCGCCGCCCTGGAGCCGCCCGAGCCCGACGAGGTGCGGCACTTCCACTCCGGCGACCGCGCCGACGTCGCCGCCTACGTCCTCGCCCTCAACGCCGTGAACTTCGGCTCGGGTTGGTTCCCGACACTGCGCAAGCGGCCGGGCTCCAGCGGCTACTGGACCGTCGCGTGGGGGCTCGCGGACCGCTGGCGCCAGCGGGGGCCGTGGTCGGCCGCCGACCTGCGGTCCCTCACCGCCGCCGAGGTCGCCGGGGTCCTCGGCCAGGACCCCGGCCACCACCTCATGGCCCTCTACGCGCAGGCGCTGCGCGATCTCGGCGTCTGGCTCGGGCAGCGCCGCGCCGTCGACGTGCTGGACGCGTCCGCCGACTCGGCCGGCCGGCTCGCGGAGCAGCTCGTCGACGGCATGCCGTTCTACCGCGACCACGGGCTGTACAAGCGGGCGCAGATCCTCGGCGCGGACCTCGAGACGTTCGGGCTCGCGGAGCCACGCGACCTCGACGAGCTGACGATGTTTGCCGACAACCTCGTCCCCCACGTCCTGCGCTGGTCGGGCGTGCTGGTCTACGACGAGGACCTGGCGCGCACGATCGACGCCGGCGTGTCGCTCCCGATGGACCGCGCCGAGCACGAGATCCGCTGCTCGGCCGTCCACGCCGTCGAGCTCCTGAGTGCCCGCTCCGGCATCGCGCCGCGCCACCTCGACGGGTGGCTCTGGCACGCCGGCCAGCGACCCGAGGTCAAGGCGCACCCGCGGCACCGCTGCCGGACCGTCTTCTACTAGGAGACCGCCGGCCCGCGACGGGGCCGCAGCACCCTCGGGACCCGCCCGGCCCCGTCCGCGGCGGCGGGCCGGTCCCGCCGGAGATGGTCTCGACCCTCGCAGATCTGCGTACGACGTCCGCCAAGATGCCCCGGGTCGCGCCATCCCTGGGCCACTGCGCCAACCGGATCCCGACGCGCCACGTCGACAGGACAAAACTCCAAAGCAAGCGAACCATCTTGTCCACCGGGCCCAGCGGAGGCCCATCCGGTCACGGATACCTTCGTTCGACCTTGGGATCCCAAGTGCCGGCCGGGCACCCCGATCGCCGGCCGCGGCCGGCGGCGGGCGCGCGGACGGCTCGAACGCACGCCCTGCGGTCGCCGTCCCCCTCGACGCGTCCGCCGGGCCCGAGACGAACGGAGACACGCCCGTGTCATCGCCCCCTGCCCTCCCGCACTCATCAGGCCGGTCACGACGTCGCGCCCTGCTCGCGGCGGTCGCGCTGCTCTGCGCGCTGCCGCTGACCTCCGGCGCGGCCCACGCCGCCACGCCGCCCAATCAGGCCGCGCTGAAGACCGACCCGCTGACGAAGGGGCCGTACTCGATCGAGCGCGACGAGTACAGCGCCGGCGATCTCCTCCTCAACCTCTCGGCCACCGATCCCACGAAGGGTCAGACGCTGGTGCCGCTCCGCGGCTCCGTGACGTTCCCGACCGGGACCGCCAAGACGTCGAAGGTCGTCGTCTTCCTCCACGGCAACTACTCCGCCTGCCGCGACTCCACCGGGGGCGCCCCCGCGGCCCCGAACCCGGTCGACGCCCCGGTCGGCGGCCCCACCCGTGACAACTGCTCGATCGCCGACAAGGCCAACAGCTACGCGGGCTACGACTACCTCTCCGACAACCTCGCCAGCCAGGGCTACGTCGTGGTCAGCGCCGAGGCGAACTTCTCCGGCGTCTTCCGCAGCAACGGCGCGGACGGCAACCTCGGTCGCTCCCAGCTGCTCCAGGCCACGCTCGAGGTCATCGACGGCTGGAACCACGGCACCGGCGTCATCGGGTTCGACGACCCGAGCAAGCCGCCGTCCAGCCGCCCCTCGCTGGCCGGCAAGCTCGACCTCGACGGCGGCGTCGGCCTCATGGGCCACTCGCGCGGTGGCGACGGCGTGACGCACTTCATCGACTTCAACCGCAACAACACGATCGGCAAGCAGTGGCTGCTGGACGGCGTGCTGGCGCTGGCGCCGGTCGCCTCGGCCCCGACGGTCGTGCCCGAGGGGACGAACTACGGCCTGCTGCTGCCGGGCTGCGACGGTGACGTCTCGGACCTGCAGGGCGACCACTTCTACGGGGACGCCAAGCGCGACCCGGCGAACGCCAACGTCTCCCTCACCAAGTGGTTCGTGCAGGGTGCCGACCACGACTTCTACAACAGCGTCTGGGGCTCGACCCAGGACGACGCCTCCCGCCTGACCGGCGGCTGCGGTCCGACGGATCCGAAGACCGCGCGCCTGTCCCAGCCGGAGCAGCGCGCCACCGGCTCGGCGATCATCAACTCGTTCATGCGCCGCTACGTCGGCGCCGAGACGGACTTCGACCCGCTGATGACGGGCGAGACGACCCTCCCGGCGTCCGCCTGCCCCACCGGCGCGAGCCTGCTGATCGTGCCGTGCGACGCGCTCGTCCAGACGAGCTACACCGCCCCGGCCGCGCAGCGGCTGGACGTCCTCGACCCGGCCGGCGGCGCGGCGCCGCCGACCGTCGCCGAGAGTGGCGGTGCCGTCGCGGCCACCGGCCTGAGCCGGTACGAGGTGTGCGATCCGAAGCCGGTCGTCGCGCCCGCGGTCCCCGTGACCCCGACCCCCTGCCCGGCGACGAGCCCCTCCTGGGGACCGCAGCTGACGCTCGGGTGGAACGCCCCGGCCTCGCTGAGCGTCGGCCTGGGCGCCGGCGCCGGGACGAAGGACGTCAGCGGCTACGAGGCGCTGACGTTCGACACCGCCGTCGACTACGGCGTCGCGGAGAACCCGGCCGGTGAGGCGAAGGACTTCGCCGTGACCCTCACCGACGCGGACGGCAAGACCGCCTCGACGCAGGCGGCGTTCTGGACCGGCTCGCTGCGCGCGACGCAGCGCAACACCTCGCGGGGCCCGACGGTCCTCACGGGCGTCCGGATCCCGATGTCGGCCTTCACCGGGATCGACACGAGCCACGTGGCGTCGGTGACGTTCGGGTTCGGCGGCACGGGCCAGCCCGCGCAGGGCATGGTCCAGCTGGCCGACGTGTCGTTCCTGCACGCGCCGATCGCGCCGCCCGCGGCGACGATCCCGCCGCCGGACGGCCCGCAGCCGGACCTCGGCACGGTGCTCGCGCCGGGCATCTCCCCGGTCACGGGCGCGGCGGTCCCCTCCGCCCCGACGCCCTCCACCGGCACGCCGGCCGCCTGCGCCGACGGCAAGGACCCGTCGAGCGCGCTGCGCTCGGTGTCCCACGCGACGAAGAAGCGGACGGGCGTGGTCACGCTGAGCGTCCGCGGGACGGCGAAGGACGCGGCGACCTGCCCGCAGGGCAAGGGCGTCGCGAAGGGCGGGGTCGCCCGGACGCTCGTCTCGGTGACGCGGACGGTCAAGGGCGGCTGCCGGTTCCTCACGGTCGACGCCCACTGGTCGGCGACCCGCTCCTGCGCGCTCCCCGTCGTCCTGACGGCGAAGGGCACGAAGGCGTGGTCCCGGGCGATCCGGTTCCGCCTGAAGTCCGTGCCCGGCTACTCCGCCAAGCACCGCACCGCGATCACGGTACGGGCCTGGTCGTACGACCGGGCGGGCAACCGCGGCCGGACGGTGAAGCGGACGGTGCACCTGAAGGCGTAGCCACTCGCATCCCGGCGCCGCGCGGTCGGCGGCGCCGGACCCGACGAGGTCCCCGACGACCGGCCGCCCGCGGCCGGTCGTCGGCGTCGGTGGGGCCGAATGGGCCAGCGGCGCGGCAGGCGCCGGGACCGCGATCCCCCGTACGGCCGCGCGGGGCGGCCCCGGAGGGTCAGCCGCCGGCGGGGCTGCGGCCGTGCTTGGGGCGCAGCTCGTGGACCTGCGCGCCCTCGCCCTGGCCGTCGGCGCCAGCGGGGCTGCCGCCGAGCGCCCGGACCTGGGCCTCGAGCTCGGCGACGCGCTTGCCGAGCGCGCTCATCGCGTCGGCGATCGGGTCCGGCAGGTGGATCCAGTCGGCGTCGGGACCCTCGACCTTGCGGCCGTCGATCTTGACCGGGTGCCCGGGGTTGCCGACGACCGTGCTGTTGCGCGGGACGTCGGTGATGACGACGCTGTTGGCGCCGACCTTCGCGTCGTCGCCGACCGTGATCGGGCCGAGGAGCTTGGCGCCCGAGCCGATCGTCACGCGGTCGCCGACCGTGGGGTGGCGCTTGCCGATCTGGAAGCCCGTGCCGCCGAGCGTGACGCCCTGGTAGAGCGTGACGTCGTCGCCGATGCGGGCGGTCTCGCCGATCACGACGCCGGCGCCGTGGTCGATGAAGCAGCCCCGGCCGATGACCGCGGCGGGGTGGATCTCGATGCCCGTCAGCGTGCGGGAGGTGTGCGCGAGGACGCGGGGCAGCACCGGAACGCCGCGGCGCTGCAGGCCGTGGCTGACGCGATGCACGAGCAGCGCCTGGACGCCGGGCCACGTCGCGAGGATCTCGAACGTGCCGACGCCGCGGGCGGCGGGGTCGCGCTCGTGCGCGGCGCGGACGTCGCGACGGAGCTCGGCGCCGACGCGCGCGAGTGAACGGATGCCCAACACGGTCAGCGAAGGCTAGCGAGCGACCGGCGTGGGCCCGCAAAGACGGGGGTATCTCCCGCCCGACGGGCGGGGACCGCGCCGGACCCGGACGGGACCGGCACGCTCACCGCGGCTGGAAGAACGGCATGCTCGCGTAGCGCTCGCCGCTGTCGGGCAGGATCACGGCGATCCGCTTGCCCTTGGACTCGGGGCGCTTGGCGACCTGGATCGCGCCCTGCATGGCAGCGCCGCACGACAGGCCGGCCAGCACGCCGCAGCGGCGCGAGAGCGCCCAGGCGGTGTCGATGGCGTCCTCGTCGGTGATCTTGATGATCTCGTCGACGACGCGGCGGTCCAGCACCGGCGGGACGAAGCCCGCTCCGATGCCCTGGATGCGGTGCGGGCCGGGGTTCTCGCCCGACAGGACCGCGGAGGACGCGGGCTCCACGCCGACCACGAGGGTGTCCTCGGAGTGCTGCTTCAGCACGTGGCCCACGCCGGAGATCGTGCCGCCGGTGCCGATCCCGGCCACCAGGACGTCGATGCGGCGGTCGAGCTGCTCGAGCAGCTCCGGGCCGGTCGTCTTGCGGTGGATCGCCGGGTTCGCCGGGTTGGCGAACTGGTCCGGCATCCAGGCGTCGTCGGCGTCGGCCAGGCGGCGGGCCTGGTCGACGGCCTCGGTCATGCCGCCCATCGACTCGACGACCTCGACCTTCGCGCCGAACAGCCGCAGGAGCGTCTCGCGCTCACGGCTCATGCCCTGCGGGAGACAGATCGTCAGCTCGTAGCCGCGGGCGGCGGCGACGAACGCCAGGCCGATGCCGGTGTTGCCGCTGGTGGCCTCGATGATCGTCGAGCGGCCCGGGGCGATGCGCCCCTCCTTCTCGGCCGCGAGGACCATCGCCAGGGCGATCCGGTCCTTGACCGAGCCGCCCGGGTTGTAGGTCTCGAGCTTGCCGTAGAGCTCGACGTCCGTGCCCGCGGGCTCGAGGGGCTTGAGCCGGACGACGGGCGTGCCGCCGATCAGGCCGGTGATGTCCGTGATGTCGTCGGGCACGATCAGATCCAGTACATCGTCTGGCCCTGCTCCCGGGCCTCGCGATCGATGACGTCCTGGATGGTCGTGCCCGCGAGCACGGCCCGGGCGGCCTCGGCGACCTCGGCGAAGACGCCGGTGGAGTCCTGGCCCAGCGGCCCGTCGAGCATCTCGACGACCTCCAGGACCGTGATCTCCCGCGCGTCGCGGGTCAGCACGTAGCCGCCGTGGACGCCGCGCTGTGAGCGCAGGAGGCCGGCCCGGCGCAGTGTCGCGAAGAGCTGCTCCAGGAACTGGCCGGGGATGTCCCGTCGGCGCGCGAGCTCCGCGACGGGCACGGGCGTCGTGACGCCACCCGCCCGGCCGAGCTCGGTCAGCGCCTGCACGGCGTAAGGGGATTTTGCGGTGATGGAGATCATCGAGAGGTCCTACGGTCCAGGGAACGACGAACGAGGTCCACCCGTACAGTTCGATCCTATGGGAGTCGGCGGACCGCACGCCACGCGGATCCCGGAAATCCCGGAGGAGACACCGGGAATCGAGGGTCGCGAGGCGCCGTCCCGACGCTCGGAGCGCCTCCGCGCCGCGGGACGCCGGGGCCGCGGACCCGGCTCTCCGGCGTCCGGCGGCGCGCGGCGCGTCGCCTCGCTCCTGGTCCCGCCGCTGGCCCTGATGGGGCTGATCTTCTTCCTCAGCGCGCAGCCGAACCTCTCGTCCGGCCTGAAGGAGGACTTCTTCCTCCGCAAGTGCGCCCACGTGACCGAGTACACGGCGCTGACGCTGCTCTGGGCGCGGGCCGCCGCGGGCCTGGGCCGGGAGCTCGTCCGGCGGCACGCCGGGCTCGCGGGCGCGACCGTGGCGCTCGTCTGGGCGGCGAGCGACGAGTGGCACCAGACGTTCGTGACCGGGCGGGTCGGCGCGGTCCACGACGTCGGGATCGACGCGATCGGCATGGCGATCGCCCTGGTCCTGCTGCGCGCGACGCGGGTCGGGGTGCTGCTCGGCGTGCGATCGCGATAGGTCTTCGGCGCGCGGCTCCGGGCGTCCCGGTAGGTGTCCCGGGGGGCTCCTGTGCCGGCCGGATCCCCCCGGAGGGACCCAACCGGGATGCCGCGTGCGGCCTAGAGCCAGCCGCGCTCGACGGCGATCAGGACGGCCTGGGCGCGGTCGACGGCGCCGAGCTTGCCGTAGATGTTGTGCAGATGCGTGCGGACGGTGCTGGTCGACAGGCCGAGCTCGCCGGCGATCTGCTTGTAGACGCGACCGGCGGCGAGGCGGCGGAGGACCTCCATCTCGCGACCCGACAGCGGGCACGGGGCGGCGCTGCGCGCGCGGCGCTGGGCCGGGACGGCCTGGTCGTAGAGCAGGGCGCGCAGCTGCGACGCGTCGATGCCCATGGAGCGCGCGACGCGCATCAGCGCCTGCGGCGAGACCTCGTCGCCGTGGCTGTGGTGCGCGATCAGGTCCGCGAGGCGCAGCGTCGCGACGTCGCGGTCGACGTCGTCGGCGTGGTGGCGCTCGACGAGGCGGGCGAGCTCGCGCGGGAGGCCCCAGCGGCGGACGAGGACGCCGCCGACGAGCGCGTGGTCGACACCGAGCTCGCGGCGCTCGGCGACGATGCGCTCCTCCGGGGTCGCGTCGCGCGGCAGGACCTTCTCGGGGTAGCCGGCGTGCGCGTGCAGCAGGACGAGCTTGCCGACGTCGTGCAGCAGGGCGGCGGTCGAGAGCGTCTCGACGTCGACGTCGCCCAGGATGGCGCCGATGCGATGGATGGCGGTCTGGACCGCGGCGACGTGGCGGCGGTGCGCGTCGGCCTCCCGGCCCCACGAGCCGGCGCGGTCGAAGTAGTCGACCGTCCGCGTGCGCTCGGCCAGGACGCGCAGCGACGGCGGCGTCACGACCTCGATCGCCGCGGCGATCGAGGAGACGCGGCCGGCGGACGTCGTGTCCAGGCGGTTGGCCACCCGCAGCACGCCGAGGCCGAGACCGAGGTCGGTCTCCAGCGCCGCCACGATCGCGGACGGGTCGACGGGATCGGCGTCCAACGCGGCGACGAGACGCGTCTGCGACTCGGCCAGCGCGGGGAAGCCCTCGAGGGCCTCGAACGCGGCGGTCAGCCGACGGCCGTGCTGCTCGTTGGGACGCGTCGGGACGGACGACGACGTCGGGCGGGGGCTCGAAGTCGCGGTCTTGTCCGGGACGGCGGGGAAGGTCGATGCGGCGGAGTGGTTCACAGGATTGGGGCGAGGAGTCCAGGGCCTCAGTGGACGTATCGGCGATCCGCGCCTACAACTTGAGTCCTCTTCGGTATCGATTTCGCGTCAGCTTGGTAGACGACGCCTGGACAGCCACCCGAACTGCGCGTGGGCGCCGCACACCCGCCGGAGCGATCGGCCTCCGACCGCCCCGGCCCGGGCTCCCGGTCAGGCCGACGTCGCCAGCGCCGCGTCGACGCGGCTGAGCGTCTCGTCGCGGCCCAGCGCCGCCGCGGACTCGAAGACGCCGGGCGAGACGGCGGTGCCCGCGAGCGCGACGCGCAGGGGCTGGAAGACGTCCTTCGCCTTGACGCCGCGGTCGCCGACCAGGGCGCGCAGCGCGACGTCGACCGACTCGGTGGTGAACGGGTCCAGCGCCGCGAGCGTCTCGCGGACGGCGGCGAGGTGCTCGAGATGGTCGGCGTCCAGCCACTTGGCGCGCGCCTTCTCGTCGTCGACCGGGCCGGCGAAGAGGAACCCCGCGAGCGCCCAGAAGTCGTCGACCGTGGAGATCTTCTCCTGGCTGATCACCACCGCGGTGCGCAGGAGCTCGTCGCGGCCGGCGATCTGCTCCGCGTGGCCGGTGGACTCGAGGTGGCCCTTGATCGTCGCGGTCAGGCCGTCGACGCCCAGGCCGCGCAGGTACTTGCCGTTGAGCCACTTGAGCTTCTGCTCGTCGAAGCGCGCCGGGTTCTTGGACACGCGGTCGATCGCGAAGCGCTTGACGAGCTCGTCGCGCGGGATCTCGGTCTCGTCGTCGGCGTCGCCCCAGCCCAGCAGCGCCAGGTAGTTGACGACCGCGTCGGGCAGGTAGCCGGCGTCGCGGAGCTCCTGGACGGACGCCGCGCCGTGGCGCTTGGAGAGCTTCTTGCCGTCCGGGCCGTGGAGCAGCGGCAGGTGCGCGTAGACGGGCTCCTCCGCGCCGAGCGCCTGCAGGACGAGCAGCTGCTTGGGCGTGTTGGAGAGGTGGTCCTCGCCGCGGATCACGTGCGTGATGCCGGCGTCGAGGTCGTCGATCGCGACCGCGAGGTTGTAGAGCGGGCTGCCGTCCGCGCGCGCGATCACCGGGTCGTCGAGGTGGATGTTCTGGAACGTCGTGTCGCCGCGGATGAGGTCGCGGACGACCGTGGCGCCCTCCGGGACCCGCAGGCGGACGGCGCCGACGTCGGGGTCGTCCGAGCGCGTCGGGTGGTCTCCCCCGCGGAAGCCCTTGTCGGCGCCGTGCTCGGCCTTGTACGCCTTCACGTCGTCGGCGGTGGCCGTCGAGCGGTACGCCTTGTCCTCGTCCAGGAGTTGACGCACGACGGCGCGGTGGCGGGCCTCGTGGGTGGTCTGCAGGACGGGCTCGCCGTCCCAGTCCAGGCCGAGCCAGCGCAGGGCGTCGAGGATCTGCTCGATGTTCTCCGGCGTCGAGCGCTCCTTGTCGGTGTCCTCGATGCGCAGCAGGAACTCGCCGCCGGAGCCGCGGGCCACGAGCCAGTTGTAGAGCGCGGCCCGGGCGCCTCCGACGTGGAGGGCACCGGTCGGTGAAGGGGCGAAGCGGACGCGCATGGAGGCAAGGCTAGGGCAGCACGCCGTCAGCCCGCGGCGACCTCCCCGACCGCGTCGCCCAGGGCGGCGACGGCCCGGCGCAGGCCCGGCTCCGGCGTGCGGCCGAAGCCGATCTGCACGAGCGTCCCGGGCCGCTCGTCGAGCACGACCGGCGTCACGGCCGCCAGCACGCAGCGCCGCGGCCAGCCCCTCGAGGACTGGCGCGCCGCCGGGCCGGATCTCCAGGAACCCGTCCGCCGCGAGCCGGCCGTAGGCCTCGACGACCACCCCGCGCGAGACGCGCCGCCCGTCGGCCGGGACCCGCGCGGACGGCAGGGCCGTGCCGGCGACGAGGCGGCCGTCGCCGACGGTCGGCCGGCCGGCGGACCGGGCTCAGCCGGCCGGGACCGCGATGGTGCGCGTGACGGCGCCGGCGGTGGCGCCGGTCGTGGCGACGCGGACGACGAGGCGACCGCCGGACCGGCGGACCTTCTTCGCGACCGACGCCGGGATCGACGCGGAGAGCGTCCGGGTCGTACCGCGGGCGACCGTGACGGACCTCGCGAGCTTCGCGGCGGTGCCGCGGAGCTTCACGGACGGCCGCACGACGCAGCCCGTGTCGGGGGCGGTCGTCGGGCAGACGACCTTGAGGCGGACGCTGCGGCGGCTCGCGCCGACCGAGACGCCGTTGATGCGCGCCCGGGCGACGCGGACGGCGGCGACGGCGGCGGCCGGTGCGGCGGCGACGGCGCCCACGC
>NZ_JBFAPC010000016.1:0-53723 GCF_040675535.1 Patulibacter sp. NPDC049589
CGGGCGGACACGGCCGGCGGGCCGACACGGCCGGCGGGCGGACACGGCCGGCGGGCGGACACGGCCGGCGGGCGGACACCAGGATCGGTACCTCCCAGGAAGGTTTCCTGGTCCGCGCGGCGAGCACGGCCGGCGCGCCAACGCGGCCGGCGGGCGGACACCAGGATCGGTACCTCCCAGGAAGGTTTCCTGGTCCGCGCGACTGCCTCGGCCGCCGACCGTCCCGCACCACCCGCCACCCGGTACGACCTGCGCGATCGTTCGCGTGACCGGTGGACAAACGATTGCGCGGCCGCAGCCACGACACTGGGGACCCGCCGCCCGGACGATCCCCCGTTCCGCCGCGCGCCGCCCCAGCCTCCCGTGCCCGCCACCTCGCCGCCCCCGGAACCCCCCGCCGACCTGCTCCTCGTGGCCGCCCACGCGGTGCTGCCCGAGGGCGATCGGCCCGCCGTCGTCGTCGTCCGCGGCGGCCGGATCGACGCCGTGCTGCACCCGGACGACCCGCGCCCGCCGGCCGTCGCGACCGTCGAGCTCGCCCCCGACGAGGTCCTGCTCCCCGGTCTCGTCGACTCCCACGTGCACGCCAACGACCCGGGCCGCACCTCGTGGGAGGGCCTGCGCAGCCTCACCACGGCGGCGGCGCTCGGCGGCATCACGACCGTCGTCGACATGCCGCTGAACTGCCTGCCGCCGACGGTCGACGCGGCCGGGGTCGACGCCAAGCTCGACGCGTGCCCCGACCCGGCCGTCGACGTCGCCACCTGGGGCGGCGCCGTGCCCGACCGCCTCGACGACCTGCCCGGGCTGCTGGACGCCGGGGTCCTGGGGCTGAAGGCGTTCATGGTCGACTCCGGGACCGAGGAGTTCGCGGGGCTGACCGACGACGCCGGGCTCGAGCGCGCGATGCGGGCCGTCGCGCAGGCGGACCTGCCGCTGCTCGTCCACGCCGAGGACGCCGGCGTCTGCGCCGACGCGCCGCGCGCCCACCCGACCGCGTACGCCGGCCTGCTCGCCGCCCGGCCGGTCGCCGCGGAGACCGTCGCGATCGCGCGGCTGATCGCCCTCGCCCGGCGCACCGGCGCGCACGTCCACGTCGTCCACGTCACGTCCGAGGAGGGCGTCCGGCTGCTGCGGGACGCGCAGCAGGACGGCGTCGCGATCAGCGGCGAGACCTGCCCGCACTACCTCGCGCTGGACGCCGCGGAGCTCCCCGACGGCGACCCGCGCGTGAAGTGCTTCCCGCCGATCCGCGGGCGCCGGCACCAGGACGCGCTCTGGGCCGGGCTCGCGGACGGGACGCTCTGCGCGGTCGTCTCCGACCACTCCCCCGCGCCGTGGGCGCTCAAGGACACGGGCGACCTGGCGACCGCGTGGGGCGGCATCGCGTCGCTGCAGATCGGGCTGCCCGTCGTCTGGACCGCCGCCCGCCGGCGCGGCGTGCCCCTGACCGAGGTGGTCCGCTGGATGGCCGCCGGCCCCGCCGCGATCGCCGGTCTGGACGGCCGCGGGCCCCTGCCCCGCAAGGGCGCGATCGTCGCCGGTGCCGACGCCGACCTCGTCGCGTTCGCCCCCGACGCGACGCTCGTCGTGCGCGGCGCGGAGCTCGCCCACCGTCACCCCGAGACCCCATACGAGGGCCGCGAGCTCCACGGCGTCGTGCGCGCCACGTGGCTGCGGGGACGCGACGTCTCCCCGGCGGCCCCGCACGGCGCGTGGCTGCTGCGCCCCCCGACCAAGGACGATCACCCCGTGCGCCACCGGACCATCACCGCGACCACCGACGACGAGGCCGCAGGCGACCGGGTGGCGGCCCGCAACCGGGCAGCCGATGACCGGGCAATGACCGGCCCCGAGGCCGTGGGCGACCGGGTGGCGGCCGGCCATGGCGCCGACGCCGGCCGATCGTCGCGGGGGCCGGAGCACCACGACGACCCGCTGTCGGACGCCGCCGCGGCCCGCGCCGCGCTCGGGGGCGGCCGATGAGCACCGTCGACCCCGGCCTCGGCGACGAGCCCGCACCCGCCCTCGATCCCGTGCAGGATGCGCCCGTGACCACGATCGACCCCTTCGACGCCCTCCCCGACCTGGCGGCGCGCGCCGTCGGCGGCACGGTCCCGTGGGCCAACGACGAGCTCTTCGCCCCGCGGGACAACCTCGTCGCGGACGGCCCGTCCGTCTTCACGCCGGCGACGTTCGGCTCGCGCGGCCAGGTCTACGACGGCTGGGAGACCCGGCGGCGCCGCGAGGCCGGCCACGACGAGGCGATCGTCCGACTCGGGCTGCCCGGCATCGTCCGCGGGATCGACGTGGACACGAGCCACTTCATCGGCAACTTCCCGCCCGAGGTCGAGGTCGACGGCTGCGCGCTGCCCGGCTACCCCGGCGTCGCCCAGGTGCGCGCCGCGGCGTGGCGGCCGCTCGTCCCCCGCGACGCGCTCCAGGGCAACCGCTCCAACCGCTTCCTCGTCGCCGACGAAGGCCTCGTCACGCACGTGCGGCTGCGGATCCATCCCGACGGCGGCGTCGCGCGGCTGCGGGTCCACGGCGAGCCGCTGCCGGACCCGGCGGTGCTGCAGGCGGGCCCGTTCGACCTCGCGGCGACGGAGAACGGCGGCCGCGTGACGGCGTCGTCCAACGCGTTCTACAGCTCGGCCAGCAACCTGATCGCGCCCGGCGCGGCCCGGACGATGGGCGAGGGCTGGGAGACGTCCCGGCGCCGCGACGGCGGCTTCGACTGGGTCGAGCTGCGGCTCGCGGTCGACGGCGTCGTGCGGATGCTCGAGGTCGACGCCCGCTACTTCGTCGGCAACGCTCCCGGCACCGTCCGGATCCTCGGCCGGGAGACCGACACCGACGAGGCCGGCCCGGACGACTGGTTCGCGCTGCTGGAGGAGACCGCGGTCGTCCCCGACGTCCGGCACCGCTTCACCGTCCCCGGCGGGCGGCCCGTCCGCCGGCTGCGCCTGGAGGCCCGTCCCGACGGCGGCCTCGCCCGGCTGCGCGCGTTCGGCGAGCCGACCCCGGACGGCCTCGCCGCGCTGCTGGCGCGCTGGGACACCGCCTGGAACGAGACCGGCGAGGCCTCGCCGTAGGGGGCGGAAGCACCATGCCTGTCGTCACCGTCACCGGCCCGCCCGTCGACCGCGGGGAGGAGATCCTCACCCCCGAGGCGCTGGACCTGATCGGCCGCCTCGACGCGCGCTTCCACGGCCGGCGCGACGAGCTGCTGGCCGAGCGGGCCGCCCGCCGCGACGAGATCGCGGCGGCGGGCACGATCACGTTCGACGCGTCCACGCGGGCGATCCGGGACGGCGACTGGACCATCGACCCCGTGCCCGAGGCGTTGCTGGACCGCCGCGTCGAGATCACCGGCCCGACCGAGCGGAAGATGGCGATCAACGCGCTGAACGCCGGCGCGAAGGTGTGGCTCGCCGACCTCGAGGACGCCAACACGCCGCACTGGGACAACGTGATCGGCGGCCAGGTCAACCTCGCCGACGCCCTGCGCGGCACGATCGCGCTGACCACGCCGGAGGGCAAGGAGTACGCCCTGACCCCGGAGGCGCTCCGGCCCGACGGGACCCCATCGACGGTGATCGTCCCCCGCCCGCGCGGCTGGCACTTCGACGAGGGCCGGATCCTCGTCGACGGCCGCCCCGCGGTCGCGGGGATCGTCGACGTCGCGCTGTACGTCGCCCGCAACGGCCGCGAGCTGGCGGCGTCGGGGCGCGGCCCGTTCTTCTACCTGCCCAAGACGCAGTCCGCCGACGAGGCCGGGCTGTGGGACGACATCTTCACCGAGCTCGAGTCGTCCGTCGGGATCGACCACGGGACGATCAAGGCGACCGTCCTGATCGAGACGATCACCGCCGCGTTCCAGATGCCGGAGATCCTCCACGCGCTGCGCCACCACGCCGCGGGCCTGAACGCCGGGCGCTGGGACTACCTGTTCTCGCTGATCAAGACGTTCCGCGACGCGGGCGAGGCGTACGTCCTGCCCGACCGCGCGGACGTGACGATGGCCGTGCCGTTCATGCGCGCCTACACCGAGCTGCTCGTGAAGACGTGCCACGTCCACGGCGCGCACGCCATCGGCGGGATGGCCGCGGTCATCCCCGACCGCCGGGACGCGGAGAAGAACGCCGCCGCGCTGCAGAAGGTCCGTGCCGACAAGGAGCGCGAGGCCGCCGCGGGCTACGACGGGTCGTGGGTCGCCCACCCCGACCTGGTGGACACGTGCCTCGAGGTCTTCGACCGCGTCCTCGGCGACGCCCCCAACCAGCTCGGCGTCCTGCGCGAGGACGTCCCGAGCGAGCCCGACGGCCTGCTGGACGTCGCCTCCACCCCGGGCGCGGTCACGAGCGACGGCGTGCGCCACAACGTCGCGATCGGCCTGCGCTACCTGGAGGCCTGGATCGGCGGCCGCGGCGCCGTCGCGATCTTCGGCCTGATGGAGGACGCCGCCACGGCCGAGATCTCGCGCTCCCAGCTGTGGCAGTGGATCCGCACCGGCACGACCACCGAGGACGGCGCCCCGATCACCGCCGACCGGGTCCGGGCCCTGCTCGACGAGGAGGAACTCGGCCTCGCCCTCGAGGCCACCGACGAGGCCGGCCGCGCCCGCGTGGGGCGGGCCAGGGTCCTCTTCGAGCGGGTCACCCTCGACGAGGGCTTCGTGGACTTCCTGACGCTGCCGGCGTCGGAGGGCCTGGCGTAGGGGCCGCTCGCACGCACGTCGTGATCATCCCGTACGGGATGATTCGAACGACAGGTCCGTCTGCAGCTCCTGACCCGTCGGAAATGTTCCCGAACGGGATGATTCCGTGGACTCGACCCCCGCGTCGGGGTCGCACCGCTACAATCGTCCCGTGCGGGAAGATTCGATGGTCGGAACGTCGGCGGCGCTCGGGGCCGCGCTCCGTGGCGAGCGCCGGCGCCAGGGGCTCACGATCGAGGACCTCGCGCTGCGGTGCGACGTCGGGCCCCGCGCGATCGGAGAGCTCGAACGCGGCAAGCCCACCACGCAGGTCGCCGTGCTGCTGAAGATCGTCTCGGGCCTCCGGATGACGCTCGCGGTGACTCCGGACGATGACTGACGACGGCGCCACCGTCCGCTGCTTCGGCCGCGTCGCCGGGACGGTCCGGCCGGACGGCGGCAGGATCCGGTTCGACTACGACGCGGAATGGATCGCGGGGAACCAGCCGCCGCTGTCGCATTCCCTGCCGCTCGACGGCGACTTCGGCGTCGAGCAGTCCACGGCGTTCTTCGGCGGTCTGCTGCCGGAGGGGGCGCCGAGGAGCCTCCTCGCCCGGCGGCTCGGCACGAGCCCGGCGAACGACTACGCCCTCCTCACCGCGCTGGGCGGCGACACCGCCGGGGCGATCTCGGTGGATCCCGGTGGCGCGCCGGCCACGGGCGAGGCCGGAGACGACGTCGAGTGGCTCACCGACGACGGCGTCGCGGTCCTGATCGACGGGCTGCCGACGCGCCCGATGCACGCCGACCAGGACGGCGAGTGGAGGCTCTCGCTGGCGGGCGCACAGGACAAGCTGCCGGTCGTGGTCGCCCAGGACGGCACGATCGGGCTCACCCGGGGCCGTACCCCTTCGACGCACATCCTCAAGACCCCCATCGCGCGCCTCGACGATACGGTCGCGAACGAGGCGTTCTGCCTGCGCCTCGGAGGGGCCCTCGACGCGTCGAGGCGGTCGGGGTTCCGGACCGTCCACGCGCGCCCGATCGACGTGCTGGGCCGCGAGGCGCTGCTCGTCCGCCGCTACGACCGTGCGCTCCGCGATGGCACGATGATCCGGCTGCACCAGGAAGACCTCTGCCAGGCGCTGGGGATCCCGACCGCCCAGAAGTACGAGAGCGACGGTGGTCCGGGCGTCACCGCGTGCGTGGACGTCCTGCGAGCGGCGGGCGACGGGCCGTCGGTGCCGTTCTTCGTCGACCACCTGACGCTCAGCTTCCTGGTCGGCAACCACGACGCCCACGGCAAGAACTTCTCCCTCCTCTATCGCGAGGGGGTCCGGCGGGCCGCGCTCGCCCCGGCCTACGACGTGCTCAGCACCGTCGCCTACCACCGGACGCACGACCTCACGCGGAAGATGGCGATGCAGATCGGCGGGGAGTACCGACCGGAGTACCTCGCCTACCGCCATCTGCAGCGGATGTGCGTCGACGCGGGGCTGGGCTTCGGGCCCACCAGATCGCGGATCGCCGCGCTGGCGCAGCGCGCGCCGCGCATCGCCGACCGTGTCCGGGAGGAGATCACGGACGAGGGCCGGCACCGGCCGGTGCTCGACCGGATCTGCGAGGTCGTGCGCGAGCGCTCGCGGCTGCTGCTCGAGCAGGTGACCGCGCGGCCGTGATGCGACCCGGATCCCCCGTCCCGATGGGCCGGCGGACGGCGCGCGCCATCATCCCGTCCATGCCCACCGCCACCTGGAACGGCACGGTCATCGCGCAGAGCGACGAGACCGTGGTCGTCGAGAACAACCACTACTTCCCGCGCGCGTCCGTCCGCGAGGACGTCCTCCGCGAGTCCGCCACCACGAGCGTCTGCCCGTGGAAGGGGACCGCCTCCTACCTGTCGATCGAGGTCGACGGGGAGGTCAACACCGACGCCGCCTGGGTCTACCCGACGCCGAAGGACGCGGCGGCCGAGATCAAGGACCACCTCGCCTTCTGGAAGGGCGTCGAGGTCACCGACTGACCACCGCCCGGGTCGCGCGGGTCGCGCGGCACCGGGTCCGGCACCTCGGGGTCCGCGGTCGTCGTCGGGGCCGGGGCCGCGGCTCGCCGGCCCCTCAGCGCTCGATCCGACAACCGAGCCGGCGCTCGGCGACCCGGGCGTAGGTCGACGTCGACGCCTCGACCCTCACGCGCACGTGATGGGAGCCGCTCCCGGCCCGCGAATCCGCGAACCGCAGACGGACCCGGTAGCGCTTGCCGTCGTCGACGCCCCGGAGTCGCGCACCCGTCCCGAGGATCGACATGAAGCACCCGCTCGAGGGTGCACCCAACGGCACGAGGAGCGCGTCCCGACCGCGCCAGGTGAGCGTCGGATCGTCGAAGACGGCGAAGCGCGCGTCGTCGGACGAGTCGTATCCGCGGTAGCGCGCGATCGCGTAGAGGCGCGCCGGGCCGCTGAACCGCACCAGGACGAGCTTCGTCAGCTTCGGGACCTCACCGTCCGCGGCGGGCGGCGCAGGGGCCGAGGCCGTGGCTGCGACGGCCGCCGTCGGCGGCCTCTCGCCTCCGGGATCGCTGCCGGCGTCCGAGCCGCAGCTCGTGACCCCGAGCACCACGACGCAGAACGGAACTGCCCAGAGCCGGGACGTCCCGGACAGGCCCGAAGACGAGGTCGAGCCGCGGCGCATCGCTCCTCGGGGTCTCACGGGTGCCACACCCTCCGGGCCCGGGCTGCAGCGGGTGCTCGAGACACCCCATCGGGACGAACGACCACCGACGACGACTGTGCCCGTATCGCACGAGAGCGAACAGCCGGTCCTTCGTGAGGTACCTCCATCGCATCTCTCCTCCGGCCGGAATGTTGCCCCCCGCGATCAGGTCGTCGGCCTTGGTCGTCGTGGCCAGCGGGTGCACGTTCCCGTATCGGGGAGCGCTGTTCCCGCACGGGGAGACGTTCCGGACGCGGGCCACTGACCCCCGACCGCCGCAGCCCTTCACCCCCGACTTGCAGTTGACCGCAGCGGCGAACTGCGAAGGATGCCACCGGGGCGCTGAGGACGCGCACGCGCTGAAGGTCGCCGAGAAGATCGCGGCGACCGGGCCGACGGGCGCGAAGAGCACGGCGACGGACCACGTGACCCTGCGCGCCGCGAAGGCCAAGAGCGAGCGCGCGGCCGAGACGCCGCCCGCCCGCCGGTCTACGGCGCGGCGGGCACCAGCCCCGTCAGCCCGTCGCCGGTCCACAGGGCGTCGTCGTCGAGGTCCACGACCGGGCGGTCCGCGCGCACCACCGTGGGCGCCTGCTCGGCGAAGGCGTCGATCGGGTCCAGGAAGTCGGTGCGCTCCGTGCGGTAGTGCATCGGCACGACGACCTTCGCACCCAGCTCGGCGGCCGCGGCGAGCGCGCCCTCGGCGTCCACCGTCGGACCGCCCCCGACCGGGGCGAAGAGCAGGTCGACGGGGCCGATCGCGGCGATTTGCTCGGGGCGCAGGGCGGACTGGCCGAGGTCGCCGAGGTGCGCGATCCGACGTCCGCCGAATGTGAAGACGAGGATCGTGTTGGCCCCGCGCTCCGTGCCCGCCACGGCGTCGTGCTCCGAGGCGACGGAGACGACCGGGCCGACCGGGGAGTCGAACGTGCCGGCCGTCGACCGCACCACCACCGGGTCGCCGCCGACGACCTCGACGCCGTTGTGGTCGGCGTGCTCGTGGGTGACGAGGAGCAGGTCCGCGTCGGCCGTGAACGCCGGATACGCGAAGCGCATCGGGTAGCCCTCGAACACCGTCGGGTCGAAGGGGTCGATCACGACGGTGGTCGTCCCGTCGGTCAGGCGGAAGGCGGACTGTCCGTACCACTGCAGCTGCATGTCGGTCCTCGTGTCAGTCGGGGAGGGGGAGGGTCCGGTGGGTCCCGGTGCTCGTGCGCAGGGGGACGCCGACGGGTCGGCGGTCGTCGCCGGGCGCGGCGACGCCGGTCCCCGGGCCGTCCGGTGCGGTCTTCGCGTCGCGCGGTCCGGGTCCGTCCACGCCGGCGTGCGGATCGGGCTCGACCCGC
Source organism: Patulibacter sp. NPDC049589 (assembly GCF_040675535.1). NCBI lineage: Bacteria > Bacillati > Actinomycetota > Thermoleophilia > Solirubrobacterales > Patulibacteraceae > Patulibacter > Patulibacter sp. NPDC049589. The sequence continues at coordinate 8,757 of NZ_JBFAPC010000016.1, forward strand.
TCCGCCGCCCCGCCATCCGCGTCGTCGACCGGGCGACCGCCGCGCAGGAACGACGCGAGCGCCGCGATCAGGCACGCCGCGATCGCGAAGGCGAAGGCCGCGTGGAGGCCGTCCTGGAACGGTCCCGAGATGAGGCTCGGGAAGAACGAGTGCCCGGTCAGCGCCGCGTGGTCCGCCGGCGAGAGGCCGGCCAGGGCGTGCGTCCCGAGCAGGTGCGAGATCGGGTCGTAGCCCAGGAAGGCGGCGAAGAGGATCGACACCGCGGGCAGGTTCGACGCGTGGTGCGCGTCGGCCGCGGAGACGCCGTGGGCCTGCAGGCCGGCGGACATCGTCTGCGGCAGCGTCGCGGCCAGCCCGATGATCATCAGCGTGAAGAACACGCCGATCGACAGGACCTGGGCCGAGTTCTGGAACGTCGTGTTCATCCCGCCACCCGCCCCGCGTTCGGCGACCGGCAGGGCGTTCATCACCGCGGCGCGGTTCGGCGACGCGAAGAGGCCCATCGCCAGGCCGATCAGCAGCAGGATCGCGCCGAACGCCGAGTAGGAGAAGTCCGTCGGCAACAGCAGGAGCAGCCCGAAGCCCAGCGCGGTGAGGAGCATCCCGGCGGTCGCGAACGGCCGGGCGCCGTAGCGGTCGGAGAGGATCCCGGAGATCGGCCCGGCGACGAGGATCCCCGCCGTCAGCGGCAGCATGTAGATGCCGGCCCACAGCGGCGCATCGCTGAAGCTGTAGCCGTGCTGCGGCAGCCAGATCCCCTGCAGCCAGATGATCAGCATGAACATCAGGCCGCCGCGCGAGATCGCCGCGAGGAACGTCGAGAGCGTCCCGAACGTGAACGCCCGGATGCGGAACAGGCCGAGCCGGAACATCGGGTGCGCGCTGCGACGCTCGACGACGAAGAACGTCACGAGGCAGACCGCCGCCGCGACCATCAGGCCGATCACGGTGGGGCTCCCCCACCCGGTCGCGTGGCTGCCGTACGGGCGGATCCCGTAGGTCACCGCGACCATGATCAGGATCAGGCCCAGCGCGAAGGAGACGTTGCCGGCCCAGTCGATCCGGCCGGGGTGGGGCGTCGAGACCTCGCGCAGCGAGCGGTACGCCCAGACCGTGCCGAAGATCCCGACCGGCACCGAGATCAGGAAGACGAGGCGCCAGTCGATCGGCGCCAGCAGGCCGCCGAGCACGAGGCCGATGAACTGGCCGCTGACGCCGACGATGTTGTTGACCCCGAGCGCCATCCCGCGCTGGTGGGCCGGGAACGCGTCGGCGATGATCGCGCCCGAGTTGGCGATCAGGCACGCCCCGCCGATGCCCTGGACGACGCGGAAGCCGATGAGCCACAGCGCGCCGGCGCTGCCCGTCATCCAGTCGATCGCGAGCATCAGCGACGCCGCGGTGTAGATGACGAAGCCGACGTTGAAGATCTTCACGCGGCCGACCATGTCGCCGAGCTTCCCCAGGCTGACCACCAGGACGCTGGTCACGACCAGGTAGCCGAGGATCATCCACAGCAGGTAGAAGGAGTTCCCGGGGACGAGCGGGTCCAGGTGGATGCCCCGGAAGATGTCGGGCATCGCGATGATCGTGATGGAGGCGTCGAGCGTCGCCAGCAGCACCGCGAGCGTCGCGTTGCCCAGGGCGATCCACTTGTAGCGGTCGTCGGTCGTCGTCCCCATCGGCGGGAACATTACACAGGCAGCCTGATCAGTTCCCCTGACGGTCGTCCGGCTACACTCCCCGGATGCCGTCCGCCCCGACGACCCCGACCGCGCAGACGGCCCACGAGCTGCGCGAGGCGCTCGGCCTCGTCATCCGCCGCCTGCGGGCCGAGGCCGCGCCGGGCGAGGGCCGCTTCTCCGTCCTCGGCCGGCTGCTGCGCGAGGGCCCGATGAGCAGCGCCGAGCTCGCGACCGCCGAACGCGTGCGGCCGCAGTCGATGGCCCAGACCGTCCGCGAGCTCGAGGAGCGGGGCTTCGTCTCCCGCCGCCCCGACCCGGCCGACGGCCGCCGTGCGTTCATCGACCTGACGCCCGAGGGGCGCGACCGCCTGCTGACGATCCGCGCCGAGCGCGAGGCGTGGCTCGGCGCCGCCCTCGAGGACCTGTTCGACGAGGACGAGCGCGCCCGGCTGCACGCGGCGATCCCGCTGCTCGCGCGGCTGGCCGAGGCCTGAACGGACGTGCCGACGCCGCCGGCAGGCGAACGGCGGCCGGGAAACGGAGGACGGCCGGGGCGCGGCCGTCCCTTCCGATCCCCGGCGCGCGCCGGCTACGCGGCCAACACCGAGAGGACGTTGCCCGCCGGGTCGGTGAACCAGGCGATCTCCGGGCCCCGGCCGCGCTGGATGCCCTTCGCGTCGGTCGTCTCGTACTGCAGGACGGAGACGCCCCGGGCGGCGAGCGCGTCGACCGCGGCCTCGACGTCGGCGACCGGGAAGTTCAGGACCGTGAACGTCGCCGGCACGTGGTCGGCCTTCGGGTAGATCAGGACGGCCGCCCCGCCCGCGAGGGTCAGGGTCAGCATCCCCATCTCGTTCCTCTCCACGTCGAGGCCGAGCACGCCGCCGTAGAAGGCCTGCGCCTTCGGGATGTCGTCCACGGCGAAGCCGCTGAACGCCTTGGAGTCCTGGAACATCGGTCGTCCCCCTGGGTGCTCGCGCGGCCGGGCCGCGCGGGTGTCACCGGTCGCCGCGGCGCCGGTCCGTGCACCAAGGACCGGGGCGCGCGGCGGGACTCATCGGTCGCGCCCCGCGCACCGAGCACCGAGCGGCGGTGCGGCGACGGCTGCCGGACCGCCGCCCTACGACGGTGCCGATCCGGAGCTCGACGGGGCGGGAGGGCCCGCCCGCCACCCGGCCGTCGCCGCCGTCCCGAGGCGACGGGTTCCTGACCGGTGCAGGAGACCTGGAACCTCCGCTGACGACCCGCGCACGTACTTCGGACGCACACGCGGTCACAAGATGGGGGCTCGCGCGAACAGCAGGTGACGGCCCTCAGAGGCTCTTGTCATGGTCCAACGAGCACCAAGGGGTGCCGTTCGGATTTCAGTGTTCCCTGATCGCATCCCCTCCCGCTCGAGTTGTCTACCCGTCCGGGAACGTCGTCCCAGAGCGCTCAGTACGATTGCAATCACAGTAGTTCGATCCCGTATCGAACGAACGTGTTCGTCTATGCGGTCGTCGGCGGTCAGGGGTATCCCGGCGCCGGGAACTCGCAGCTCAACTCGATGACCTGCCCCGACTAGCCTCCGATGTACGCCAAAGACCGCGAGGAACCCGATGCGAGGTCGGTGGGATTCGTCCCAGCGGCTGGTGACGAACGGGCGCTTCCGGTCGTCGAGGACGTCGCGGGTTTGCTGCGAGACGCCCAGGAGCTCGCCGTGGCGATCGCCGGTCCTGCGGTGCGGGCGGTCGTGGCGCGCCGCGCGGCCGACCGCACGGTGTGGCTCTGCGACACGGGCCGGCAACGGCCGGCGCTGATGCTCGAGGCGTTCACGACGCAGGTGACTCCAATCGGCCCGGCGTCGGAGCAGGTGTTGGCGGTCGCCGGATATCGCCCCGGCGACCAGGCGACGGTCACCGTCATCCTCGACGGTGACGATCGCATCGTCACCGGGCACCTCCGGGCCGAGGTATGGCTCACCCTGGTCTCGACGCACGACCTCCTCTCGGGCGCCTGGCGGATCCGCGGGGCGACGCCGGACGGCGCCACGACGTTCGACGATCCGTTCCTGGTCGGCGGTCGGCGGGTGACGGCCTGAGCCGTTCCACCGGCCGCTCGGGGCGCGGCACCCGCTCGAGCACCGCGGGCACCCGCTCGGGCGTCAGCGCGCGGTCGGGGACGACGAACGCGATGCCGGCGTCGCGGACCCGGCGCTTGGCGCGGGCGAGCCGCTGGAGCATCGTGGGTCCGGGGATCACGGCCGGCGCTGGTGACAGGCACCAGATTCGCTACCTAGGAGGGCGGCTTCCTGGTGCTCGTGGGCGGCGCGGCCGGGCCGACGGCGCCGCCGGAGACGGGAACCAGATTCACGACCCGGGAGGAGGGTTTCCTGGTGCTCGTGGGCGGCGCGGCCCGGCTGCGGGCGCCGCCGGCGACCCGCACCAGACTTCGTACCTGGGAGGAAGGTCTCCTGGTGCCGGTGGGCGGGCTCCCGATCCGCCGCGTGCTCTCGCGCGCGTAGGCCCGCCACCGCGATGGGCCCGCCTCGCCCTCGGCCCGCCGCGGCCCTCGGCCCTCCCCCTCCGGTTGCTCCTCAGCCCGCCCGGTGGATGCGGAAGCGGCGGAGCCGCAGCGAGTTGGAGACCACGAAGACGCTCGAGAGCGCCATCGCCGCGCCGGCCAGGAGCGGATTGAGGAGGCCCGCGACCGCGACCGGGATCAGGACGACGTTGTAGGCGAACGCCCAGAAGAGGTTCGTCCGGATCGTGCCCAGCGTCGAGCGCGACAGGCGGATCGCGTCCGCCGCGCCGCGCAGGTCGCCGGAGACGAGGGTCAGGTCCGACGCCTCGATCGCGACGTCGGTGCCGGTGCCGATCGCCAGCCCGAGGTCGGCCTGGGCGAGCGCCGGCGCGTCGTTGACGCCGTCGCCGACCATCGCCACGACCCGGTCCTGCGCCTGCAGGTCGCGCACCACCTGCGCCTTGCCGGCCGGCAGGACGTCGGCGATCACCTCGTCGATGCCGACCGCATCCGCGACGGCGCGGGCGGTCGCCGCGTTGTCGCCCGTGAGCAGCACCGTCCGCAGGCCGAGCGCCTGCAGGGCGGCGATCGCCTCGCGGCTGGACTCCTTCGGCGTGTCCGCGACGACGAGCAGCCCGCGGATCCGACCGTCCCACCCGGCCGCGATCGCGGTGCCGCCCCGCGACTGCTCGTCCCGCAGCCGGTCCCGCAGGGCGTCGGGCAGCGGCATCCCCCACTCCTCCAGGAGCGCCGGCCGGCCGGCGACGACCGCCCGGCCCTCGACGGTGCCCTCGACGCCGAGGCCCTCGCGGTTGGCGAACGATTCGGGAGTCGGGAGGGGCAGGCGAGTGCGGTCGCCGGCCAGGCCGGCGGCGGCCGGGCGGCCGACGGCCGCGTCGTCGCCCGAGGTCCCCCCGGTCGCCCGTGCCGCCGGGCCGTCCGCCGCCGCCCGTCCGGCGTCGGTCCCCGTCGGTTCGCCGGTCGCCGCCCGACGAACGACCGCCGTCCACCCGTCGGCGGCGGCCGCCGCGATCGCCCGCGCCACCGGGTGCTCGGACCCGGACTCCAGGGCGCCGACGACCCGCAGCAGCTCGTCCGCGTCCTCGCCGTCGGCGGGGACGACCGCGATCAGTCGCATGCGACCCGTCGTGACGGTGCCGGTCTTGTCGAGCACGACCGTGTCGACGCGGCGGGTGGACTCGAGGACCTCCGGGCCCTTGATCAGCAGGCCGAGCTGGGCGCCGCGGCCGGTGCCGACCAGGAGGGCCGTCGGCGTCGCCAGGCCGAGCGCGCAGGGGCACGCGATGATCAGGACGGCGACCGCGGCGCTGAACGCGTAGGCCGTGCCGGCCCCGTCGCCGAGCCAGAACCCGAGCGTCGCGACCGACAGCACGAGGACGATCGGGACGAAGACGCCCGAGATCGCGTCCGCCAGGCGCTGCACCGGTGCCTTGCCGGTCTGCGCGTCCTCGACGAGCCGGGCGATCTGCGCGACGGCGGTGTCGTCGCCGACCTTCGTGGCCTCGACGACGAGGCGGCCGCCGGCGTTGACGCTCGCGCCGACGACCCCGTCGCCCGGCGCCTTCTCGACCGGGACGGACTCGCCCGTCAGCAGCGACTCGTCGACGGCGGAGCGGCCGTCGACCACGACGCCGTCGGTGGCGATCCGCTCGCCCGGGCGGACGACGAAGCGCGACCCGACGACGAGCTGGTCGACCGGCACCCGCCGCTCGACGCCGTCGTCGCCGACGATCGCGACGTCCTTCGCCCCAAGCTCCAGCAGCGCGCGCAGGGCGTCGCCGGAGCGGCGCTTGGCGCGGGCCTCGAACAGCCGACCGGCGAGCAGCAGCGTCGTGACGACGCCCGCGGTCTCCAGGTAGATGTGGTCGCTCGCGGCGTCGCGGTCCAGCCAGAGGTCGAACGGCATCCGCATTCCCGGATCGCCGGCGCCGAGGAAGAACAGGGCGACGACGCTCCACGTCCAGGCCGCGAGGGTGCCGACGGAGATCAGGGTGTCCATCGACGCGCTGCCGTGGCGGAGGTTCCGCCACGCGGCGACGTGGAACGGCCATCCGGCCCACAACACCACCGGGGTGGCGAGCTGGAGCGCGAGCCACTGCCAGTGCTCGAACTGCAGCGACGGGACCATCGAGATCAGCAGCAGCGGGACGGAAAGGATCGCCGAGCCGATCAGCCGGGTGCGCAGCGCGCGCTCGTGCGGACCCCAGCCGTTCGCGTCCGCCTCGTCGTCCCCGCCGTCGGACGCGGGACCCGACGGAGGCGCGGGCAGGGTCGCGTGGTAGCCGGCGGCCTCGACCGCGGCGACCAGCGCGTCGGGCGTCGCGACCGCCGGGTCGAACGTGACAGCCGCCTTCTCCGTCGCGTAGTTGACGGTCGCGGTGACGCCGTCGAGCTTGTTGAGCTTGCGCTCGATGCGGTTGGCGCACGACGCGCAGGTCATGCCCTGCAGCGTCAGGTCGAGCTGGTCGGTGACGGGCGGCGCGCTCATCGGGCGACCTCCGCGACCAGCGGGGCGGTGCGGACGACGCCGTCGGCCCGGAACTGCAGGAAGAGCCGGTAGCGGCCGGCACTCGGGAAGGTCGCCGCGAACGGGATCTCGCCCGCCTCGGGGTCGGGGTCGGGGTGCACGTGCAGGTAGGCGAGGTCGCCGTCCCGCAGCGCGACGAGGTGACCACGCGCGCCCAGGTAGGGCTGCAGGGCGGTGACCGGTCGGCCGCCGCGGGTGACGCGGAAGCGCAGTGCCGAGGTCCGGCCGGCCGTCGCCGGCGGGCCGGTCAGCACGACGCGGTAGCCGTCGACGTCGACCGACGTCGACGCGGCCGCGGTCGGCACCGGCCGGTAGCTGCCCGCGGACTCGACGTCGACGCCGAGCGTCCGCCGCGTGCCGCCGACCACGAAGTCCGCGAGCACGCGGTGCGTGCCGGCCTCGCCCAGGGTCAGGTCGGTGCTCCAGGTCCCGTCGGCCGCGCGGCGCGGGTGCAGGTGCTGGAACCCGGCACCGTCGCGGCGCACGACGATCAGGTGCAGCTCCCGCTCGGACTCCAGCTCGTACCCGGAGCGGACCGCGCGGCCGTCGGGCCCCTCGATGCGGAAGCGGAACGAGGCGGTGCGTCCGACCGCGACGCGCGTGAGCTCCGGGACCAGGCGGTAGCCGTCCTGGACGGCGGAGAGGCCGGCCGGCGCCGCGTCGGCGTGGTCGCTCGACGCGGCGTGATCGCCCGTGGACGACCCCTCGCCGGCGGCCTCGTGGTCGCTCTCACCCGGATCGCTCGACTCGGCCGCTCCGTCCCCGGTCGCCTCGTGGCCGGTCGGTGCGTGGGCACCGGCCGCCTCCCGGCCCCCGGCCGCGCCGTGGCCGTCGTCCGCGCCGCCGTGCTCGTCCGCCGGAGACGAGGACGTCGCCCCGCCGGCCATCGCCGCGTGCCCGGCCGATCGCGGCGCGCCGTCGGTGGGGTCGACCACGGCGCCCAGCCCGAAGGCGGCGCCGAAGGCCACGGCGAGCAGGCCGGCGAAGGCGGTGAGCTTCACGGGGGCGGTGAGGGTAGGCATGCGACGGGCTCCGGGGTCTCGGATGGATCGGTCCCCGGCGTCCTGCGTCCCAGGATACGGGTCGGGGGTATCGGGTCGAGACCGTACCATACCCCTAGGGGGTATCTGGTGAAACGGTTGGACGCGGCGCCGTCGTTCCCAGGTTGACCCCCCGGGGGTATGCCAGAATGCGGGTATGGACGCTGCGCCCTCCGCCGCCACCCCCACCCGCGGCTACTCCGCGACGAAGGAGCAGCTGCGTTCCCGCCTGAAGCGGATCGAGGGCCAGGTCCGGGGCATCGACCGCATGGTCGACGAGGAGCGGTACTGCATCGACGTCCTCACGCAGATCTCCGCGGTCCAGGCCGCGCTGGACAAGGTCGCGCTCGGCCTGCTCGACGACCACGCCCGCACGTGCGTGGCCGGCGCCGAGGGCGACCTGCGCCTGGAGCGCACCGACGAGCTGATGGCCGCGGTCGGCCGCATGATGCGGCGGGGCTGAGCGGGGCTGTCCCCGTCGTTGCGTCACGGAGGTCGTCCAGGCGACCGTCGGGGGCTCAGGGCGGTGGCTCGCCCGCGTCGTGTTCTCGATCGACGCCGCAGTGGGGAGGCAACCCGGCACCGGCGACGGCGGGCCCTGGGGGCTGCGCCGTGCAGGCGTCGTGTTTCGGATCGACGCCCTGGCAGGGAGGCGATTCGGCACCCGACGGCAGCGGACTCTCGGGGCTGCGCCGTGCAGGCGTCGTGTTTCGGATCGACGCCCCCGGGCCCCGCCCACCCCCGCCGGCGCCGCCGAGCGGGAGACCGGCGGGCCGGGCGCGGGGCTCAGCGCGTCGCGTCCCCGCCGGACGCGAAGACCGGGGCCGTGTAGCCGACGGACCGCACGCCGTCAGCGCCGATGCCGACGCCGAGGAAGCGACCGGCGGCGGGGACGTAGGACGCGCCGGTGATCGAGTCCGCGCCGCTGGTACCCAGGAGCGCAGACCGCACGGGCGACTTCGGCCTGATCGGCGTGGCGGTGGCGCGGAGCGTTCCGCCCTCGGGCGACTGGAGGGTCACGACCGCGCCGCGGTCCTGGGTGAACCCGGCGACATCGACGAGGCTCACGCCCGCCAGAGCGCGGAGGTGTTCCGCTTGCCGACCTTGGTGACGTGCAGACCTTCTCGTCGACCCGACGCGGCCTGCGGGTCGGCGGCGCCGACCTCGATCCGCAGCGCCCCCGGGTCGCCGGAGGGGACCGACGTCACCCGCACGGGCGCGCCGTCCCTGAGGGTCCAGAGCGCCTCGGAACACCCGGCAGGGGCCAGCGCTGCGCTCCCGCGGAAGTTACCGCTTGGTATACTGACCCGTATGCCCGGAGAGCCCCGGATCCGCCTGTCCCCGACCGAGCGCAAGGCCCGCATCGACGAGGCCGCCACGCGCCTGTTCGCCGGGCGGGGGTACGCCGCCACCACCGTGGACGAGATCGCCCGCGAGGCCGGGGTCACCAAGCCGATGCTCTACCGCCACTACGAGTCCAAGCGCGACCTGTGCGTCGCACTCCTCGAGCGCTACCGAGCGGAGCTCGTCGCGGCCCCGCTCGGGCAGTTCGACCCGTCGTCCGACAGTCCGCAGGATGGTCTCGTGCCGATGCTGGAGGCCTGGCTGCTCCACGTCCGCGCGCATCCCGACGCGGCACGGCTGCTGTTGCGGCCGATCTCCGGCGACGCGGAGGTCGAGGAGATCCAGCGCGAGCTCCACGGACGGCAGCGGGCCACCCAGGTCGCGCTGCTGCGCGAGTTCCTGCCCGAGCTCTCGGCGGCGGACGCGGAGCCTCTGGGCGAGATCGTCCGCTCCAGCCTCACCGCCATGGCGATGTGGTGGCTCGACCGGCCGGACGTCCCGCTCGACGTCCCGACCCGGGCGCTCGCCACGACCGTCCGCGGGATCTTCGCGGTCGCCCCCCAGCCGAGGACGGAACGATGACGACGCGGACGGCGGCGCTCCCGGGCGGCACGATCACGTACGAGGACAGCGGCGGCACGGGACCGGTCGTCGTCCTGCTGCACGGGCTCCTGATGGACGCGACGCTCTGGGACGACGTCGTCGCCGAGCTCGCGCCCGAGCACCGCTGCGTCGTCCCCACCCTGCCCCTCGGTGCGCACGTCGAGCCGATGCCGCCCGACGCCGACCTCGCGCTGCCCGCGATCGCCGACCTCGTCGTGCAGCTGCTCGACCACCTCGCGCTCGACGACCTCACCCTCGTCGGCAACGACACCGGCGGTGCCGTCGTGCAACTGGTCGCCGCGGACGACCCGCCGCGGGTGCGCAGGATCGTCCTGGCGTCGTGCGACGCGTTCGACAACTTCCCGCCGCGGGTCACCGGGACCGCCCTGGTGCGGGCCGGTCGCCTCCCGCCGTCGCTGTTCGGGCTCTTCATGCAGCAGATGCGCCTGAGGCCCGCGCGGCGCCTGCCGATCGCGTTCGGCTGGCTGACCAAGCGCGGCGACGCGGCCACCGCCCGCTGGATCCGCGCGCTCCTGAGCCGCGCCGAGATCCGTCGCGACGCGGTCAAGGTGCTCCGCGCGATCCGCGCCGACCGCAGCGTCCTCGAGCGCGTGGCCGAGCGGCTCCCGGCGTTCGGGCGCCCCGCCCTGGTCGTGTGGGCGAGCGAGGATCGCATCATGCCCATCGAGCATGCCCACCGCCTGCTGGACCTCCTCCCGGACGGGCGCCTCGTGGAGATCGCCGACAGCTACACCCTGATCCCCCTGGACCGGCCGTCCGAGCTCGCCGCCGCCATCCGGACGTTCGTCGCGACCTGAGCGCGATGCCGTCCGCGAGGGCGCCCGCGCCGTCGACGGGATCGACCACGGCACCCATCCCGCCCTCGCGACTCACGGCCCCCGGTCAGGTGGCGACGACCGAGATCGGCGTGGCGGCGTGCGCGACGAGATCGCGGAGGTCGCTCGGGTCGCTGGTCAGGACCACGGGCGCCGGCTGGGCGGCGGCGTGCGCGGCGACGGTGGCGTCGACGGCGGTGATCTCGCCGGCGCGTCCGGTCGCCGTGCGCAAGCGGGCGGCATCGCGGGCACAGGGCTCGTCGACCTCGCGGATCTGACAGGCGCGCAACAGGCGGTTGGCGTGGAAGTCGCGACGGTGGTCGCCGGTCAGCGCCTCGGCGAGCACGATCGCGGGGACCTGGGCGGGCCAGAGTCCGCGATCCAGCAACTCGCGCAGCCGGGCGCGTTGGCCGGCGAGGGCGCTGAGCCCTCCGGCGTCGAGGACCAGCGTCACGCCGCCGGCGCCTGCCGGTGGTGACCGGTCACCGGGAACGCCCCGTCGGCCCAGGCTCGGGCGGCACGCTGCTCGTCCTCGGGGACCGGCCCGAGCTCGTCCTCGAGCTCTCCGAGGTACCGATCCAACGCCAGGATCCGCGCCCTGCGGTCGAGCTCTTCGGCGAGGGCCCGGGAGGCGACGCGGGAGACGTTGAGGCCGGCCGTACGTGCCTGCTCCAGCACCGCGTCGGGGACCGTGATGTTCACCCGTGCCATGCGCATAGAATACACACTGGGTCGCGGCGCAGGTGCGGCCCAGCCCCGTCGATCCGCAGGATCGTCCCTCACGACCAGCCACGAGGCGATCGCCGTCGAGCGCTCGATCCGGGACTCGAGAGCCAGGTCCGCCGTGCCTGCGATCCTCGCCTACGGCAGGCGTCCTTGCGACCGCCCACTGCGCTCCCGAGCGAAGCCGAGAGCGACGAGCTTGCGCCTCTCCGGGGCCCGACGACCTCTGGTTATACTGGCGGTATGACCATGCGCGTGGGACCGAAGGGCCAGGTCGTGGTGCCGAAGCCCATCCGCGACCGACTCGGTCTGCACCCGGGTGCCGACGTCGTGGTCGACGAGATCGACGGCGAGGTGCGCATCCGCCGCGCACCGACCCCCGAAGCGTTCGTCGGCATCCTCGGGCCGCCCGACGGGATGCGCGACTGGGCCGCGCACAAGGCCGAGGACCGCGAGCGCGAGGCCCGCCGCGAGCAGCTCCTGGACCCCGAGCCGCCTGCGTGATCGTCCTGGACAGCTGGGCGCTGCTCGCCCTGCTTCGCGCAGAGCCCGCGGCTCCCGCGGTGCGCGAGGCGATCGAGGAATCCGGTCTGGCCGTCATCTCGTGGGTCAACCTCGGCGAGGTCGCCTACATCGCCGCTCGGCGCGTCGGATGGGGCCGCGCCGAGGAGGTCGTTCGCGACGCTGCCAGGTCGCTGGTACGCGCCGAGGATCCCGACCCGAACCTCGTCATGCACGCGGCGAAGTGGAAGGCCGACGGCGGGCTTTCCTACGCCGACGCCTTCGCCGCCGCGACCGCCGAGCGCCACCGAGCGCCGCTCCTGACCGGCGACCCCGAGCTCATCGCACTCAACGGCCGCATCGACGTCGTGGACCTCCGCGACGCGAGCACGTAGCCAGCACCACCCGCCAGGCCGAGCACTCGCGTCTCGCCGCGTCGCCCGGGCACTCCTGGCGCTGCACACCACCTGGACGACGTCAGCCGGGCGAGATCGGGCAGCCAACGCTGAGAGGCCGAAGGCACCAGAGCCCACAGGCGTACCCAAAGACGACAACTGTCCGCCGATGCCAGTACGGCTCATCCTGCGGAGCTCGGCTCTTATGCGGCCGCGCGAAGGCCGTGCGGCGCGGCCTGTCCGGTCGATGCACGAGGAGGCCGGGTCGGTCGCCCGGCCGGACCCACCGGGGGCGACCGATGCGCCCGCTCAGCCCTTCGGGTCCGCCCCGTACGCGAAGACCGGGGCCGTGTAGCCGATCGACGAGGCGCCGACCGCGTCGGGCCCGACGCCCAGGAACCGGCCCGAAGCCGGGACGTAGGACACCCCGCCAAGGGAGTCCGCGCCCGTCGTGCCCAGGCGGGCCGACCGGGTCGGGGCCTTCGGCTTGATCGGCGTGACGGTGGCGCGGAGCGGTCCGTCGTCGGGGGACTGGAGCGTCACGACCGCGGACCGGTCCTGCGTGAAGCCGCCGATGGCGACGAGGTTCACCGGGCCCTCCTGGAAGACCACGTCGCCGGCGCGGTTCCAGGTGCCCAGCGGGGTGCCGAAGGCGATCTGCTCGAGCCGGCCGGGGCGCCCGCCGCTCTGGACGAGGCGGTCGGTCCGGATCGCGACGCGGCCGCGGTCGGCGACCACCTCGCCCCACGTCTCGCCGCGACGCGAGGTGCGGATCTTCTTCGCGGTCCCCAGCCGGATGCCGGTGATCGGTGCCCGCCAGAGCGCCGAGGTGTTCCGCTTGCCCACCTTCGCGACGTGGAGGGTGTAGTAGAGCTGCCCGTGGTCGATCGCGACGCCGCCGACCTGCTGGCCGTGCCGGGTGGCCGAGAACGTCTGGGTGGCGCCCGTGCCGAGGTCGTTGAGCCGGTACACGGGCCTGATGCCGTCGGTGGTGTTCAGGACCGCGACCGCGGCGCCGTCGCTCGCCGCGCCGACCTCGAGCCGCAGCCCGCCGGCCGCCCAGGCCGGGACCGACGTGACGCGGGTCGGGACGCCGTCCTTGACGGTCCAGAGGGCGGCGGAGGTCCCGGCGGAGGCACCGCTCTCCTGCTCGGGGACGGCCCAGGCGACGTGGCCGTCGCCGACGGACGTGCGGGCGATCGGGGCGGCCTGCAGCGGCTGCTCGATGGTGGGGAACGTGGGGGTCGCGGCACCGGCGGGCGCGACGGCGACCAGCGCGGTGACGGCGAGGGCGGCGGCGCCGAGGACGGGCGGCGACGGGCGGCGGGCCGCAGGCGCGCGGACCGGGAAGCGACGGTGGGACATGGGACTCCTGGTGGTGTCGATGGGGGGATCTTCGTGGGTAGGAACCCGGCGCGGGACCTTCGGTTGCGGCGGCCCGCGTACGTCGTCGAGGCGAGGCCCGCCGCGGTGGCGGCGATCGCCGCCACCGCTGGGACGTTCGCCGCGGGCCAGGAGCACGGACCTTCCTCGAAGACGTTCGGCGCTCTCTGCGCACGGCGTCGACCCCGTGACCGCTCCGATCCGCTCCCGGCCGGGTTCCACGAATCAGGACCCCGTGTCCGCTCCCTGCCCGCGCGTCCGCGCGGGACGTCCCCCCGGAGACACCAGCCCCATGCGACCCCGCCATTCATGGACGGCCACTGCCGTCTGCGTCGCCGTACTCCTGTCCACCCCCGCCCTCGCCGGCGCCGCGAACGACCTCGAGGTCGGGATCGCCGACGAGAACGTGCTCACGGGCGGCACGCCGGGCGGGACCGACGTGACCGTCGAGCGGTGGAAGGCCTCGGGCGTCCAGGACGTGCGGATCTTCGCCCAGTGGGACAAGCTCGTCCCGCAGGACACGAAGACCGAGGCGAAGATGCCGGCCGGCTTCCGGCCCGGCGATCCGGCGTCCTACGACCTCGCGCAGCTCGACGCCAAGATCGACGCGGTCGTCCGGCACGGCCTGAACGTCACGCTCGTCGTCACCGGCGCGGGGCCGGCGTGGGGCTCGTCCGAGCCAGCCCGTCCTTGCCCGTGGTGCCGGTGCTCGGTGGCTCGCAGGATCACCCTGCTCACGAAGGTGCAGGAACCGTCTCCGTGGAAGGCCAAGTCTTGAGGCCCTTCGTTGCACGGTGACCCACGACCCATCGGGGGCCGCCCACTATGGCTTGGAGGCTATCTCGACTGCCTCGAACTCGATAGTGATGCGCTGATCGTGTTCCCATACGAAAGACACCCCGAGGTTGCCGACGCGGACTTTCTCGTGAGCTTCGACCAGCGCGAGTTCGACCAACCCCCAAGACCCCGCGTCGAAGCCGCCGGGCGCGACGGGTGGCGGGCTGAACCTAGCCTCCACACGGACCGGACGGATGAATCGCATGGTCACACGTCGGCTCACGTCGGCGACCAACTGAGCGTCTCCGGGGGCCTGGTCGTCCCAGATGTACTCCAGCTCGGCCTCGAACGCCAGCCCAAAATCCGTCATCGCGAATTTCCTGAGAAGACACTCTTCGAACGCTCGGTACCGAGCGAGTTCGGCGTCGAGATCTGCACGAGCAGTCACGCGCTTCACGGAGCACCCCCATTGATGCCGTGAGTCTGCTTCGGCGGAGCTACGTTGCCGATCTCTTCGAGGTTGCTGCCCTACCGCAGACGTTTCCGGCGCTTGATGAAGTCTGCGACGGCTCGCTCCGTGGCAGCGCCCGCGCCAGGCTCGAGGTCGTAGACGTCAGAACCGAAACAGCGAAGAAGGCCTTCTTCTACGACCCGACACAAGTCCCGCTCTGAGATTGTCGCTAGGTCTGAGTCGATTCCTTCCGCGAGCACGATCGATTCCCAGACCACCTCGGCATATTCTCCGGGATTCTCCGGATAGACGGTATCGAGAGGGTCTGCGGCCTCAATCGACGCCTCGAGAAGCGAGTACAGCGGCTCATGCCGCTGACGCAGCAGGCGCTCGACCACCACGCGATCCTCCTCAAGGTCGATCGCCCAGAACGACTTTGTCATCTCGTCATCTCCGCCCTAGGACTGTACGAAGCACTGCCGCGCCATTCGCTTTCACTTGGTAGACCGCATAAGTGTCGACGGTGAACGTCCGATCGAGGCGACGCAAGGCCGTCCGCAATCACTCGACCTCGTCCAGGGCTGCCACAGGTCTGCGTCGAAACGGTCGAGATCGATAACGGCGCCGAGTCCGTCCGAAGTCGGGAAGGCCGCGATCGCTATGCCCTGTTTACGCAGCGCCGGACTGACGTCCTCAAACCATTCATCCGTTCCCAATGCCGCGGGCTTCGCCGCATCCGCGGGTCCTGATCCGAAGGCCTCCACGAAGACACGGTGCGGCCAGACGGGCACCAACAGATTGCCATCGCCATCGTCGAGGGTGACCCAGCCGGACTCGTCAGCCAAACTCCACATCTCTCCCCCAGTCCGCGACCTTCGTGAGGAGATACTTGTACCGCTTCACCGCTGAGGCACCCTGCAGGCTCTTTGCCTCCTCCAGGCTAACCCTCCACGTCATCGCTTTCGCCTCTCGACTCGGTGCTGGTTTCGGTGAAGCAGGATGTCATTTAGGTCGGAAGTCCCGTAGTCGTAGCCGTCACGGGCTTCGTATCCGCGGCGATGCGCCAGCTCACAACCAAACGGGACAGTCCGGTTGGCGTCATGCGTCCGAAGAGATCACCCTGAAGTCGGATTGCAAGACGAGCCCGCGGTTCTGGCTAGTCCTCCCACAGCACGAGGGGAACACCTCGCTCGAGGAACAATTCACCAGCCTCTACTTCTTCGACAGCGCGTACACATGGATCAGCCGCCGCGAAATGTATGTAGAGATCGAAGCCAAACTCGATCTGAAACTCGCGCTCGGCCGACTCAAGGGCACAGTCGACCTCCTCACGCAAAGCTCCTCGGATCAGAGATGGCACGTCAGCAGCCGAGACTACTTGGCTCGTCGTGAGATCAAACGCCGAAGACGTGTCCCCCACGTACGTAAGTACAAAATCGGAGGCCCCCGCGGTCCGCGCGAAGAGCATGACGGCCGCGATGTACAGATCTTCGACCCGGATGTACTCGTCGCGGGTCAGTTCGATGCCACCAAATTTGGTCCCGACGTCGCTTATCGAAGTCCAAGTCTCTTGGCCCCCGCGGGCCCGCATACTGGGTGTGTACCGACTGAGTCGCCAGCTGTGAGGCAACGGCTCAAGCATTCGCGTCATTTGCCTACCGATACTAGATCGCCACGCTCATCGAACGTGTAGGAACCAGCCCGGGTCGACTTGGACTTGAGGTCCTTCGGACTGCGTCCGATCTTGAACGTGGAACCACGGTGCCCATCGAGGTCACGCACGATGGCGCGCCCGTCGGGCAACTCGTAAATCGGCTCCTTACCCTTGACCTTTCCGACGACCTTGTCCGTGTCGACCCCGAGATAACGAAGGGCGGTCCTCGACTGCGGTGCAGTCAATCGACACGGTCCAACGTTGTGGACGAGAATACTTTGGCGACCCACGTGGTAGACGTGTTCGCCTGCGACCGTGAGGTTGTACGCACGCCCGATCCTTCCGGGCGCGACGCGCAGACCGATGACACGCGCCGTCCCGCCGTCTGCAGCGCGGAGGAGGTCCCCTCCGTCGAGATCCTGGGCCTGCTGCCACTCTCGATCGGTCTGGTTCCAGAACGGGTGGTCCTCGGTGGTCTCGATGACGTCGCCGGCGATATCGAGCAGGCGCAGTCGGTCGTCGTGCACCCAGACGTGGGTCACCTTGCGCTTCCGATGCTTCCCGGTCAGGGGGTCGATAGTGAGGACGACGTCGCCGACCTTGACGTCAGAGATCGGCTTGAGCGTGCCGTCGGCCATGGACACGAGCGTCGATCCGCCAAAGCTCATCTCGCCAGCGGCAGCGCAGACCGCTGCCGCACCGCGGCGCGTGCGTTGAGCGTCGGCCCCCGCCTCGGCGGCGTCCTCGATCGCGTTGAGGACCTTCTTCCCGCGGAGCAGCTTCGTGGGCAGGGGTAGCGACGAGACGCAGTTGACGGCGGTGCTGCAGTCCGGGAGGAGCGCTGCCTCGGCGACGTCGAGGGTCTTGCTGGCCGTCTCCTTGATGACGGACCAGGGGGACATCTTGAACGTGTCCGCACCGCCCGCCCAGGCGTTCGTCAGGCCGTACTCGTCGCCGGCGCGTTTGACGATCGCGCCTTCGGTCGCGTCAGCGCGGCTGTAGACGTACGCGCTCGGCCCCTGCGTGGGCTTGATGTCCGCGGCCGTCGCTTTGGGGAACACCTTCTGCACCGGAGCGATCGCCTGCCTGAGCACCTGCTGGCGTTCACCGAACGCGCGATCGAGACCGCGGTTGACCTTCGAGCCCGCGGAGCCGGCCGAGCTGCGGAGCGTAGTGCGGAGCTGACGGCACGCTTGGTACGCGCCGGGCAGCGACTTCCTGAAGAAGTCCAGCAATCCGCCCCAGCAGTGGCCGTCGTACTCCGCCCGCGACGACGGATTGCCGGCCGTGAACGCGTACCGCGACGCGGTCAGCGGGTCTGATGCGAGCGTCAGATCGGCCTGCGGGTCCTCGAAGCGATCCTGCTGCAGGAACCTGCCGGTCTCCGGACGATACGCCCGGGCCTGCATGTCGTACGTGCCGGTGTCCTGATCGCGATAGAAGCCCTGGAACCGGAACGGGTTCTCCTTCGCCTCCGGCGCCAGGTTCGTCTCCGCGGCGACCGGTGCGCCGAACGGGTCGGTGTCGAACGTGTTGAGCTTGTTGGCGTCCGTGCCCGTTGACGGCTCGGGATTCGTGGCGCCGGTGTCGGCCTTCTCAAGGCCGACGACCGAGCCTTGTGCATCGACGTCGTAGGCACGCCACTCGCGGTTGCTCGAGTCGGGGTTCTTGACCCGGCCGAGTCGCTCGCCGGCCGCGGTGTACTCGTAGGACTGCGTCCGGTTGTCGGGCCGGCCTTCGCGAGAGAGCTGCTCGGTCAGCCCGAGATAACTGTAGTCGTACGCCGCGACCCCCTGCCCGAGCGAGGCCGCCGAGGACGTGCAGGCCGTCTGCGCGCGTGTTCGGCCGGAATCCTCGTTGGAGGTGTCCGCGGGATCCGCGGCACCGGTGAGGCCGGTGACGCCCCGGTCGCGACGATCGAACGGGTCGAAGCAGAACGCCTGGGTGCCGTTGAGCGAGCCGCCGTCAGAGCCGTCGGTCTTGCCATGGGTGCGCTGCTTGCCGGCGGTCAGCCGCTCGAACATGTCGTAGACGTTGCGCTGCTCGAGGGTGCCGCGCATATCGGCGTTGCTGTCGGTGCAACTCGTCGCGACCGTCGGGGCCGGGGCGGTGCCGCCCGCAGCCGATGCCTGGGTGTTGTCGGTCTGACGGTAGCTCTGGGTCTGCGACCCGAACGCGTTGTACGTCAGGCAGTCGGTCTGCGACGAGCGGCTCTCGACGGTGTTCGGCCCATCGGGCGACGCCTTCGTGCTGCGCACCGATTTCTCGAGCCGATCACCCAGGTAGCTGTTGGCCGTGTCGATCGTGGTGGTGACCGTGCCGAGATCGGGCTCGGGCGCAATGACCGTCTCCTTGATCGCGATCGGGCGGCCTGCACCGTCGATGTCGGTGTACGCGGTCGTCTTGTCCGGATCGCGCTCGCTGCGCGCACCGGGACCCTGCCGCTTGCGGACCCACTTCGTCAGCTGGTCGCGGGCGTTGTAGAGGTTCGTGGTCGACCGCTCGTCCTTCGTGCGGTTGCCGTGCTCGTCGTACTCGTACGGGTACGTCTTGGTGTCCGCATCCGTGTCGGTGGCGTTGTCGTTGGCAGCGGCAGGCGTGACCTTGCGCTCGATCAGTTCGCCACGGGGGCTGTAGAGGCGCGTCTCGGTCGTCCTGCCAGCAGTAGCAGTGACAGGCTTCTTCGTCTCCCGACGCTCACCGGACGGCCACCACTTCATGTCGGTCTGGCGGTCGACGGCGCCGGAGAGCGCGGCACCGTTTCGAACCTGAACGGACGTGTTGCGGTCTTGCTCGTCGTACTCGTACACGGTCGAGGTGCCGCCGGAGTACGAGTCGGTGGTCGCGTTGTAACGCCCGTCGGTCTGGACGGACTGCACGAGGTTGGCGGCGT
Organism: Patulibacter sp. NPDC049589; assembly: GCF_040675535.1. Taxonomy (NCBI): domain Bacteria; kingdom Bacillati; phylum Actinomycetota; class Thermoleophilia; order Solirubrobacterales; family Patulibacteraceae; genus Patulibacter; species Patulibacter sp. NPDC049589. Next base: position 28,092 of record NZ_JBFAPC010000016.1, read on the forward strand.
GTGGAACGTAGGTGAAGCGCGTGTCCTTTCCGCCGCTCGTCCACGACTCATCGACGCTGACCGGGCGCCCGGCCTTGTCGCGTTGCACGTTGGTGCGCCGCGCCCCGAGGTTGCCGTCGCTGTCACTGACCTCACCCGGCCGGCAGGCCTGAGGTGTGGCGGGTGCGTCCTGGTGCATCCAGTCGACGATCTGACTGAGTCCCCCGGCGGTGTCGTAGCGGTAGCTGTAGACCTGCTCCTGGCTCCCTCCGCCGGTGCGGCGGCCGCACTTCACGCGCAGCTGCCCGGAGCGGTAGAACGACCGCTGGATCGTGCGCTTGTCGTCTTGGCTGGTCCACCGGGTCTGGTTGCCGTGCTCGTCGTACTCGTACCGGAGCGGCTGCGACGCGGTCTCCCAGTTGGAGCCGTTGCGCCGCTGCTCGGTGGACTTCGTCGGCCACCCGGCGTAGTTGAACTCCAGCTCGGTGCGCCAGGTCGAGTTGCCCGGCCCGGTCTTGTCGTCGTAGATGCCGGTGATGTAGCGCGGCAGACCACGGTCCGTCCGCGTGAAGTCCTGCCTCCAACGGTGACGATTCTCGGCCGTGGGGCTGCCGTCGGCGTCATCCCACGGCAGCGCCCGGCTCTCGATCAGCTGATCGGAGTCGTAGTTCATGACGCTGGAGTTCCATGCGCTGAACCCGGAGAGGCCGTTTCCGCCCTCATCGGCCTTCGTCGGATGCGCCGCGTTGCCCTGGCCGGTGACCCCCTTGGGATTGACCGTCCGCCGGAGGTTCTGCTGGCCGTCGTACTCCGTGATCGTCGTCGCCTCGGACGTTCCCGAGCCGATGGTGCGCTTCCACGGCAGGCCGCGGGCATCGAACAGCGTCGTGGTCACGCGTTGCGGTGCGGCGTCGTCGCCGGCCTCGCTTCGCGCGCCGGGTTCCTCGATCCGGCGAGGGTTGCCCTCGCGGTCGTAGGTCGTAGACGTCACCAGCGTGCCCCCGTTGATCGGGTCGGAGATCTTGTTCTCCTGACGGGTCACACGGCCGCCGCCGTCGTACTGAAACGACGAAGCGAACTTCTCGTTGGGGTTCGTCGGGGTGCCGCCGCCTTCCACGAACGCGCGGGGCGCGTAACGCTTGGTGACGAGGTCGTCGAGGTCGTACTGCTCCTTCGTGGTGCCGCCCGCCTCGTCGACGACGGTGGCGCCACGGTCGGCGAGGTCCGGCATGATCGTGCGGGTGCCGGTGGTAGTCCCCGCGCCGCTGGCCGGCGCATTGGAAACGGTCGGCAGTGCAACGGTGCGGAGGTTGTCGTTGCGATCCCACGTCTGGTCGGTGACCGGTGCCAAGCACCCGGCGCCCTCGCAGCTGGGAGGCTCGGTCGTCGACGTCAGCCGGTCAAACGCGTCGTAGCGCCATGTGGAGACGGCGGGACCGCCATCCTCGGTGCGGCGGGCTCGGTACTCCGCGCGGGTGTTGCCGCGAAGGTCGTACTGCCAGAACACGTTATAGACCTGCGGCAGCTGTGCTTGCGAGTTGTCGGGGTCGGCGGTCGCAGCGCGCAGCGGAATCGAATGCAGCGACAGTCGGCCGAGGTTGTCGTAGGTGAACTGCTGCGTGAGCTGTCCGCCGGCGTCGTCAGGACCCTTCACCTCGGTCAGTTGCAGGCGGCCGTTGTACTTGAGGTCGGTCTGGCCTTTCAGTGGGAGGACGCTCGGGAGATCCTGCGGGTCGACCTTGCCGAAGTCGCCGTTGCCGGGCTCGGTTGGCAGGCCGTCGGCGTTGGTCGTGCCGTCGGTCGGTGCCGGGTCCTCACCGGTCCGCTCGCGAACGATGCCCTGCTCCTCGTCGTAGAACCACCAGCCGGGACGGTCGGTGCCCTGGAGCTCCCCGGTATCGAGAAAGGTGTTCGTGATGAGGTTGTCGCGAGCGTCTCGGACGGTGGTGGGGTCGCCGACGTCGTTGATGCCATAGCGGATCTCCCAGGGTGCGCCGTACTGGCCGCTGACCTTGGGGACCCAGCGGCGGTAGACCTCGCCGGTGTCGTAGTACCGCAGCTTCGTCTCGAACGCGCCCGTGCCAGCGCCCGCGTCGTCGGAGTCGTTGCCGCGCGGGCTGGTGACGAGCGTCGGCTGACCGTCGCGGCGACGCTCGATCGTCGTCTTCGCCCACGACGTCGTGGCCTTCGCGTCGGCGTCGTACCCAAACGGCTCCCCGACCTCGATGAGCTGGCCGCGGTCGTCGTAGTTACGCTTGGTGACGCGCCCGGCGTGGGTCCGCTGCTCCTTCTCCCGGTCCTCCTTGTCGTACACCCACGAGGTCGTGCGGTTGGTGTCCGTCCCGCCGGAGGTCGTGCGCGGGTTCTCGATCTGCTGCTTCTTACGATCGAACGCGTCGTAGACGTATCGGAAGCGCAGGTAGTTGTTCGTCTCGACCGTCTCGAAAGTGCCCGCGTTCAGGACCGCCTGTTCAGCGTCAGCGTCGCCGTTGGTCTTCGCGTCGACCTCGCCGACGACGTTGTCGCGTCGGTCGTAGACCCTCGAGGTCGTCTTGCGTTCGGCAACGGACGCGTCTTTGCCCTCTCGAACCTGCGCGACAGCGCGTCCGAGTCGGTCGAAGCGCCACTCAGTCCGATAGCCCGGATCGTCGATCGTCGGGTTGCGGGGCGCTAGCGGGCCGCTGCCGTCGGGATCAAACAGTGTCTGAGCAGGATCCTTTCGCCGAGCCGTGTTGTCATCGGCGTCGTAGGCGTACTCCGTGACCGGCCAACGGGTCTGCGTGACAGCGGTTCCGTCGGTCGTCGCCGACGGCGAATCCATTCGCGCAAGCACGCCGGGCGCCTCGTTGCGCTTGATCTTGTCGGTCTCGGTGTAGGTGCGCGAGGTCAGCTGATCTTCTTCCTCGCGCTCGCCGGTGACGTTGTCGTTCTTGTCGAACGTCTTCGCGGTCACGCGGAAACGGTCCGTGGCGCCAGCCACGCCCGTGCGCTTCGGAATCGCCTGAACGATCTCGCGATCGAGCGCGTCAAAGGTGAATCGCGCGACGTAGGACTGGCCGGTGCTACGCGCGGACGCTCGTGTGCCCGCAGCGGCCGCTCCGGCCGGATCAGGAGACGTCGCAAGCGGCTGTTCTGTCGACGCGGTCTCGTCGATAGTCGTCCCGGCCCGGGGGTCTCCGACGCGGGTGGCGTTACCGACCTCGTCGTAGAGCGACCGCCACACCTTCATTCGGGGATCGCGGCGGTAGCGCGCGTCACCGTTGCCGTCGAACTGCGCGAACGTCTCCTCGACGACGACAGCCTCTCCCGTGGTGTCGCCGATGCTGGAGTCCGGCTTCGCCCAGTCCGGGCGATCTTCCGCGCTGTCCCACTGGCGGGTCTGGTGGGCGGTCACCAGGCCGCGGGCGTCGTAGCTGAACTTCTCGTCGAAGACGCCGTCGTTCCCGCCGGGCTTGTCGATCTCGTCGATGTCGCCCTTCTCGCCGGGCAGGTAGCTGTACCCGGTCGGCTTGCCATTGCGGTCGGTCTCGGTCGCGAGGTCGTAGACGAACCTGCGACCCCCGTCGCCGTCGCCGTCGGTGGACGCCGCGTCCAACGGACCGTTGTGGGTGTTGTACGACCACGACCGGGAGCGCTCGTCGTCGCCGCCCGGGCTGCCTCCGAGCGCGCCCTTGTACTCCTTCTCGACCTCGAGCTGGCCGAGGGCACCCCACTGGTACTCCGTGGTGGTCGCCTCGGTGGTGTCGTAGGGCTCGAGCGCACCCTTGATGCCGATCGTCGAGGACGCAACGGCGTTGACGGCGTCGTTCCAGGTCTGCATCGACCCTAGCTGCAGGTGCTGGACGCCGGCCGGCGGGCTGTCGTCGTCACGGCCGGGATCGTTCAGGTCCTCGACCACGCGGGTCAGGCGGCCGCCCGCGTCCATCGTGAACCGCGACGACACCTTTCGTGCGTTGCGCACCCACGTGGTGAAGGTCGTGCCCTGCCCGGTCCCGGTCGGCGCGTCGTAGCGGTAGCGCCGCTCACGCGACTCGACGTCGTTGGTGCGCACCGACGCGCGATCGGCGACGCCCTTGACCTGGCGGACGTCCTGGATCAGGCCGATCCAGCCGAGCAGCGGATCGAGCGCCCCGCTCAAGGGCAGCCCGCTGCCCTGCGGGTCGCCGTTGTCGATGCGCGTCGCGTTGCCGCGAGGGTCGGTGACCGACGACAGGAACGCCGTGCCGTCCAGCCACCCCAGCGTCCAGGAGCGCCGCTGCGGCGCGACCGGGGCGTTCGACGCGACCTCGACGCCGGTCAGCCGGTTGCTGCCGTCGTACGAGAGCGTCGTCGTCCTGCGCTGCGACCCGATCCGCTTGCGGTCCTGCACCGAGACCAGGCGCATCGTGTCGTAGCTCTGGTCGTTCGCGTCCGCCTGGTCGTCGTAGCCCAGGATCCACTTGCGCTCGTTCGCCGCGGTGGCCGGCGTCTGGCTGACCCCCTCGAGGCCCGCCGGATTCGTGCCGGCGGCGTCGACGACCTCCTTGACGCGGAAGCGGCACTCGAACGTGTAGCCGCAACCGGGCCGCAGACGCCGGAGCACGTTGTTGAAGTCGGGGCGCTCCTCGTAGACGAGCCGCAGGACGTTGCCGTGACGGTCCTCGGACTCCGAAGCGCGCCCGTCGCGATAGAAGAAGAACGTCGCGCCGTCCGGGCGGGTCGCCGCCCAGAAGCGCGGGCTCGCCGGATCGGTCGCATAGCGACGCAGCTCGAGGTGCACACCGGGCGGGGCGTTGAACCGCAGCCCGGAGGTGGCGCTCTCGTCCTTGGTGAACGTGTGGCGCGTGCCGTCGCCGTCGGTCAGGACGATCGTCTTGACCCCGGTTCCGTCGTTGACCGTCGACGGCAGGTTGGCGCCGTCGGTGATCCACAGCGGCTCGTTCAGTCGCGTGATCGATCCCAGCTGCACCGAGACGCCGCGTCCGGCGACGCCGTAGCCGAGCGCGCCGTTCTCGCCCAGCAGACCCGGGACCAGGCCCGACGGCTCCAGGCTGTTGTACGTCAGCCGCATCACGGTGTCGAACCCGATCCCGGGGTTGGAGACGGGCGTGACCGACCACAGGCTGTTGCCGGTGGCGAGGTTCACGCGCTGGACGCTCCCGGACCCGGTGTCCGTGGAGTCGTAGGTCATCCAGTCCTCGAACCCGAGCCCCGGCTCCGCCGGGCGCGCGCCGCCCGTCGCCTCGTTGACGACGGTGCCGAGCGCGCGCAGCTGTTCCTGCTTGGCCCTCGACAGGCGCTCGGCGAGCTCGTCGCTCACCGGCTGAGGCCGCGAGGCCACGCCGACGCTCTGGGCCGCCGGGCGCGTCGGCGCTCCCAGCGACGACACCACAGCGCCGGAGACGCCGGCGAGGGCCAGGGAGCGGGGATCGAGCGTGCGTTCTTCCTGCTCAGAGGAGGAGGAGCGCACTCTCGACGGTCCGCGGGCGGCGATGACCACGGGGGCGTCCGCCGCGTCCCTCGCGCCGGTCGCACCCTGGCGCCGCCGGCGGCCGCCGCCCGCCCCTCACCCCGCCGCATCCCCCCGCGCGTTGAGCTCCCGCACCACCTGCAGCACGTCCGTCCGGTCGTAGAAGTCGACCGCGATCGCGTTGGGGACGCGGCCCAGGCGCCCCCGGCAGGCGGCGACGCGGTCCTCCAGCGCCGACGCCCGGCCGACGCGGGCGGCCGCGGCGGCCGGGGGCGGGAAGCGGTCGATCCAGTCGTTCATGATCAGGAGCGGCGAGTCCGGGGTGCCGCGGTCGGGCTCGCAGGAGCGGGGGTCCTTCGTGAAGGCGCTGATCGAGGTGTTCTGGGCGAAGACGAACGCGGGCTGGAACCACGGGGCTCCGCCGCCGTCGCCCTCGTCCAGCACGATCAGCCGCCGGCCGCTGGTGACGAGGTCGCGCAGCGTCGGCAGCGGCCGGCCGCGGGGCAGGGTGGCGACCGTGCGCTCGAGGCCCGCGTTGCGCACGGCGTCGACGATGTCCGCCGGCGCCACGCTGGACTCGAGCATCAGGACGACCACCTCCGAGCGATGCCGCTCGAGCCAGCCGCGGAGCTCCTTCAGCGCGCCGCCGAACGGCTGGGCGCCGAGCTCGCAGAGGGTGTGGCACAAGTAGACCTCGCGCTTGCCGCCCGCCGGGACGAGGCCCAGGCGGCCGGCGAGCCGCTCGGCCGCGCCGATCGCGTCGGCGCCGAGCTGCGCCGCGACGCGGTTGCGGGTCGTGCCCTCCGCCTGCAGGTCGGTGCGGACTCGGCCCTGCGCGTTGACGACCCCGTAGTGCGGGTCGACCATCAACAGGCGGATGCCGTCGTCGAGCTGGGCGGGGATGGCCTTCGTCTGGTTCGCGAACAGCCAGCCGGGCCGGTTCGCGGCCGACATCGAGTTGTGGGTGCCGGGCAGGACGACCTGGTCCAGGCGACGGCCGCAGAGCTCGGCGGAGCCGTTGCAGGTCGTCAGCTCGGCGTCCTTGAGCGGTCGCGGCGTCCCGCCCGGGAGCGCGATCCAGAGGACGACGCCGGCCGCGACCAGCGCGGCGACCAGGCCCCCGGCCAGCGTCCGGCGGCGGACCCCGAACCGCGGCATCCCGGCGCGCGCCTCCCGACCCGAGCGCAGCGTCGAGACGACGTCGGTCAGGCCGAGCAGCACGATCGCCCCGCCGAGCAGCACGAGGAGGGCGTCGAACAGCGTCCCGAGCCGCAGCAGCAGGACCGCGCCGACGAGGACCAGGACGGTGCCGCGCAACACGCGCGCGGGCGTCGGCAGGCCGTGGCCCGCCAGGACGGTCGCCGTCCGGCGGACCGCGGCCTCCCCGTCGACCCGCAGCGCGGCCAGCAGCACGCTGGAGGACAGCAGCAGGCCGGCGACGCCGAACCCGATCAGCAGGCGCCGCAGGTCCCCCGCGAACGCGTCCCACGTCGCGTCGGCCGCCGCCCGGACCTGGCCCTCGGAGACGACGCCGACCCCGTGCACGTGGCCGACGATCTCGGACTGCAGGCCCGACAGCGCGAGCACCGCCAGCAGGCTGCCGACCATCATCCGCACGCCGACGCCGGCCGCGGCCCGGCGTCGGTCCGGGGCGGTCGCGATCAGGGCGACCAGGGCCAGCAGCGCGCCGCCGAGCGCGGGCCACGCGACGCTGGAGGCCTGGTCGGCGACCCGGACCGCCGACGCCGCGGCGTCGGAGCGGCGGATCTCCGCGATCTGCGGGCGCAGGTCCTCGGGGATGTCTCTCGCGAGCGCCGGCGACGCGGTCCGCAGGGCCGGAAGGAGCACCTGGCGGACCTCGCGCAGCTCGATCGCCACGTCGTCGTCGCCGCGGAAGAGGACGCCGTGGGCGGTGATCGCCGCGCGGCGGAGCACCTGCTCGAAGCGCTGGGTCTCGAGCACCGCCTCGACCGCCGTGAGCACGAGCGGCCGCGCCGCCACGAGGTTCGGCGAGCGGCGCTCGAGCAGGTCGACGGCGACCTCCTCGGCGATGACGGAGCGGACCGGCCCCGACCGCAGGGCGGCGACGCCGCGATCCGCGAAGGCCTCCGGCTCCGCCAGCTCGGCGCGCACGTAGGCGGCGACGAGGCCCAGGATCGCGAGCGTGACCGCCAGCGCCGAGAGCGCTCCGCGTAGCACGGGTCCCATCGGACCCAGTCTGGCATCCGGGGTGCCGCCGCCGTCACGTCACATCGACCGACTCGGGCGGCCCGACCATCGGACGAGGGCCCGGCAGCGCCCCGCCGCTCCGGCTCGAGTTGTCCCCGGCATGCGGGGCGAACTCGGGCCGAAGCCGATCGCGGGCGCCCTCCCCCGCCCTACTTCGCCGGCAGCCCGATCTTCGTGTCGATGAACTCGTTCGTGAACAGGTCCGCCGCCTTCAGGCCCGGAGCGATCTTGATGTTCTGCTTCGAGTAGATCGGCCCGACGAGGTCGATCATCTTCTGGACCCGGGTGGCGTCGATGTCGCCCAGCGGGGGCGTGTCGCCGTTGCCGATGATGCCGTTGTCGACCTGCGCCTTGGCGGCGTAGGCGGCGAGCTCGGCCGGGTACTCCCAGCCGTTGTTGTAGACCTTCGCCGCCTGGACGATGACCGCGTTGGTGGCGGCCGGGTCCGCGGCGTAGTCGACCTGCGCCTGCTGGATGATCGGCACGAGCTTCTTCAGGCAGCCGCTCTCCTTCGTGATGTCGGCCTTGCGCACGGCGAGCGTCTCGCCGTAGTTCGGGTAGCCCGCGTCGGCGATCGAGAGCGTGGCGACCTTCTTGCCCCACTGCTTGACCGTGTTCTCGTACTGCCACGGCTCGGCCGTGATGAAGCCCTGCTGGACGACCTTGCCGCCGGAGGTGACGAAGCGCGCCGGCTTGCCGTCGTAGGACGAATCGACCTGGCTCTTCTTCAGGATGCCCGCGCCCGTCAGGTAGTCCATGTAGACGTTGCCCTTGAAGTACAGGACCTTCGTGTCGGTCTTGCCGATGTCGGCGATCGTCTTGAAGTCGTAGGTGCCCGGATCGAAGATCAGGACCTGCGCCCACTGCTCGCGCGGGGCCATGACGGAGACCGTCGGGAACTTGCCGGAGTTCTGGACCGACTCGTCGGTGTTGACGTAGCCGAGGGTGATCGACTTGTCGGTGTACATCTGCTGCGTCGGGCTCTGGAAGCCGATCGCGGGACCGCCCGCGCGGACCTCGACCTGGACGCCGGTGTCCTGGCCCTTGGCCACGAGCTCGCCGGTGACGCGCTTCTTGCCCTTGTCGTACTTCGCGGTGGCCGGGTCGATCAGCGCGTACGCCTCGGAGTGGTCGGACTCCGGGTGCCAGTCCGTCTGGATGACGACCTTGGACGGGCAGACGTCCTTCAGCGAGACGGCCGAGGACGCCGTCGAGGCGGTGGTCGTCGCCGTGGACGCCTCGGTGGTGGTGCTGGACGAGTCGTCGTCGCTGCCGCACGCCGTGACCGCGAGGGTCGAGGCGACGAGGACGGCCAGAAGAGACAGTGGTGTGCGGCCTGGGGTCATGGGGCTTGGGGCTCCGATGCGGGTGGTTCGGGTGGTGGAGAAGGGGAGTGGACGGCGGGTCGTCCGACGGCCGGCCGCCCGCCCGCCGGCCCCGGTGGGGGCACGGCGGACGAGCGCGGCGTCAGGACGGGACGATGGGTGGGCCGGCGCGCCGGCCGGGTCGGCGGGCGGCGGCCACGGTCAGCCTCCGGGCCGGACCGCGCTGTGCCAGCGGCCGATCACGCGGCGCTCCAGCAGGCCGACGCCGACGTAGGCGATCAGGCCGAGCGCCATGGCGAGGATCACCTCGGCGTACATGCGCTCGTACTGCAGCTGTGACGCGTCGAGGTTGATCAGCTGGCCGAGGCCCGGGTCGCCCTGCGTGAAGAAGAAGTCGCCGACGACGGCGCCGACGACGGCCATCACGGCCGCGACGCGCAGGCCGGTGAAGATCGCCGGCAGGGCCGCCGGGAGCTGGAGCTTCAACAGCCGCGTCATGCGGCTCGCCTTGTGCAGGGTCAGGAGGTCGTGCTGGCTCTGGTCCGCGGTCAGCAGGCCGAACAGCGCGTTGGAGATGAACGGGAAGACGGAGATCAGGACGACGACCAGCACCCGGCTGGGGAAGTCGAAGCCGATGACGACGCCGACGATCGGCACGAGCGCCAGGATCGGGGTCGTCTGCAGCGCGATCGCGTAGGGCAGGAGCGCGCGCTCGACCCACTTGGCCTGGCTCATCGCGATCGCGAACGCCATGCCGACGACGATCGTGATGATCAGGCCGACGATCGCGCCCTTCGCCGACAGCCACAGGCCGTCGAGCGCGGTGTTGAGGTTCGCGCCGTCGAAGAAGCCGACGTTCACCACGTCCCACGGCAGCGGGACGGTGATCCGCTTCTCCTCCGACAGGAGGTAGTGGAACGCGATCCACGCCCCGATGAAGACGAAGAAGACGACGACCGGCGGCAGGACCTGCTTGACGAGCGTCGCCACCCGTCCCTGGCCGCGCGGGCTGCGCTCGACCGGGATCGTCGACGGCACCGTGGGCGCGCCGCTCATGGTGGGGGTCGGGGACATGCTCACGAGTGCGACTCCTTCAGGACCTCGGAGACGTGGCCGCAGAGCTCGGCGAACGCCGGCTCGAACCGGAGCTCGGGCTCCCGCGGGAAGGCGAACGGCACGGGGAAGTCCCCGACGATCCGGCCGGGCCGCGCCGACATGACGATCACGCGGGTGGAGAGGAAGACCGCCTCGGCGATCGAGTGGGTGATGAAGAGGCCGGCGAAGCGCTCCTGCTCGAAGAGCGCCAGCAGCTCGTCGTTGAGGTGCTCGCGGGTGATCTCGTCGAGCGCCCCGAAGGGCTCGTCGAAGAGGAAGACCTTGGGCTTGAGCGTCAGCGCCCGGGCCAGCGACGCGCGCATCTTCATGCCGCCCGACAGCGACTTCGGATGCTTGTCCTCGAAGCCCTTCAGGCCGACGAGCTCGATCGCGCGCTGGGCCTCGTCCTTGCGTTCCTTCTTGCCCATCCCCTCGAGCTCGCCGAGGAGCTCGACGTTCTGGCGGACCGTCCGCCAGGGCAGGAGCGTCGCGTCCTGGAAGACGTAGCCGAGGTTGCCCGCCCCGACCGACACGCCGCCCGAGCTCTGCGGCTGCAGGCCCGACGCCATCTTCAGGAGCGTCGACTTGCCGCAGCCGGACGGGCCGACGACGGAGACGAACTCCCCGGGGTCGACGTGGAAGCTGACCTCGTCGACGGCGTGGGTCCCGTCGGGGAAGCGCATCGACGCGTGGTCGAAGGTCAGGCCGGGCGAAGTCGCGGCGCCGGCGAGGGTGGAGGTCTCGGTCACGATCGGACTCATGCGAGGGCGTGGTGGGTCGGGGTGACGGGGGACGTCGCGCCGGCCGGGGCCCCGGAGGACGCGGCGGCCGGGAGCGGGCGCAGGACGGTGGTGAGGACGGTGGAGGCGACGACGCGGCCGCGGTGGACCACGACCCGCTCGTCGGAGGCGCGGGCCATCGCGTCGGTCAGCGACGTGCCGCGGAGCGCGAGCACCTCGGCCGGCTGGCCGGGCTGCAGCTCGGTCGCGGGCAGGCCGATCGCGGCGCGGGCGGCCGTCGAGACCGCGTGCCACGCCTCGGCGGGCGTCAGGTGCGCGGCCATGACGAGCAGCGCGGCGGTCTCCATCGCGTCGGAGCGGCCGACGGCGTTGAAGGGATCGCGCACGTTGTCGGCACCCGCGGCGACGACGACGCCGGCGTCCAGCAGGGCGCGGATCGCGGTCAGGCCGCGCGGCGGCGAGCTGGGGCGGTCCCGGGCCTGGAGGTAGAGGTTCGTCTGCGGCAGCGTCACGACCGCGACGCCGGCGGCGGCGAGCTCGGCCGCGATCCGCGCCTGGGTCTCCGGGTCCTGGACGCCGAGGGACACGCAGTGCGACGCGACGGTGCGGCCGCCGAGGGTGGGGCGGACGGCGGCGAGGGCGGGGCGGGCGGCGGATGCCGCGGGGCCGAGGGCGGCGGACCCGGCCCCGTCGGCGGGGGCGGACCCGCTCGTCGCCGCCGCGTCGCGGGCGGCCACGCCGGCCGCGAGGTCGCGCACCCACAGCGCGCCGGGCGCGAGCTGCTCGTCGACGTGGAGGTCCAGCGGCAACCCGAGCTCGTCCGCGATCGCGACGAGCTCGGCGGTGGCGGCGACCGGATCGGGGTCGACGTGCGGGCAGCCGCCGACGACGTCGGCGCCGCGGGCCATCGCCTCGCGCAGCAGCGCGCGCATCTGCGCGCCTTCGGTCCCGGCGGGGCCGGTGACGGGCGGCGTCACGAGCGCGACGAGCTGCAGGTCGCAGAGCCCGTCGGCGCGGAGCTCCTCGCGCAGCGCGACGAGGACGTCCAGGCCGCGCAGGCCGATGCCGGGGCCGACGTCGACGTGCGTGCGGATCGTGGTCGTGCCGTGGGCGACGAGCTCCAGCGCGGCCTCGCGGGCGCGGCGGGCGAGGTCCTCGTCGTCGAGGGTGGCGCGGTGGGCGCGCCAGGCGGCGATCGCCCCGGGCAGGTCGCCGGCGGGGTTCGGCGCGGCGTCGCCCGACAGCGCCTTGTCGAGGTGCGCGTGCGGCTCGACCGGGGCCGGCAGCAGCACGAGCCCGGTGCAGTCGACGACCTGCTCCGCGCCGGAGAGGTACCGGCGGTCGGCGGAGTCGAGGCCCTCGTCGCCGTCGACGGACTCGCCGGCGTCGGCGCGATGCATGCGGGGGACGAGCGCCCGGCCGCGCTCGAGGACGAGGCCCGTCGCGGTGTCGCAGCGCAGGTCCAGGCGGGCCCCGTCGCCGCCGATCCCGCCAGTGAGCAGCAGCGTGGTCATCGGACGACCGCGGCCTCCGCGGGGGTGGCGTCGACGCCTGCCGCACCCGGCAGCGTCACGCCCAGGCGGGGCAGGACCTCGCGCGCCATCAGGTCCATCTGCTCGCAGACCTCGTCCTGGGTGAGGCCCGGGAGCTCCGGGAAGAGCAGCGCGTGGCGCAGGTCCAGCGTCTCCATGAACTCGCCGAGCACGTCGACGACGTCGTCGACCGAGCCGAAGGCCATGGCGCGGGACGCCCGGGTCTCCTCGAGCGTCGGCGCGTAGTCGAACGGCAGGTCGCCGCCGTAGAGCCCGAAGCGGCCGTACGGCGAGAGGAACTTCACGTACTCGTCGTGGCCGGGCCGGCCGCGCTTCATCGCGTGCTCCGTGCTGTCGCCCACGTGGAACATCAGCTGCATCGCGCGGCCCTCGCCGGGGGCCAGGATCCGGCCGACCTTCGCGGCCTCGTCGGAGAAGAGGTCCCAGGTGCGCTTCATCCGCTCCGGCGACGCGAGGGCGAAGACGCCCTGGAAGCCCTGTTGCGCGACGTAGCTCGTCGTGCGCGGCGACCCGACCGGCTGGAAGATCTCGACGTCGCGCTGCGGGCGCGGGACGAGGGTGAGCTCCTGGACGTCGCGGCCGCGGTCGGGGATCCCGGCGGGCGGCAGGTCGTAGTGCTTGCCGTGGAAGGAGAACCGCTCCTGCGTCCAGGCGCGCTGGATGATCTCCATCGCCTCCTCGAACGCCTCGCGGTTGGCGGCGTCCGCGTCCTTGGACATCTGGTTGTCGCCCGAGGCGACGGCCGAGCCGAGCGGGATCGACTCGCGGGGCACCGTCCCGCGGCCGACGCCGAAGACCATCCGGCCGCCGGTCAGGACGTCCGCCATCGCGAAGTCCTCGGCCAGCCGCAGCGGGTGCCAGGTCGGCACGACGTTGAACGCCTGGCCGAACCGCAGGCGCTCCGTCATGCCCGCGAGGTGCAGCCCCATCGCGACCTGGTTGGGGACGACCTCGTAGCCCTCGTACTGGAAGTGGTGCTCGGTCAGCCAGAGCGTGTCGTAGCCCAGCGCGTCGGCGTGCTTGGCCCAGACCTCGACCTTGCGGTACGCCCGGACGACCTCGTCGTTGGAGTACCGGCGGTCCTGCGGGGAGGGCCCGTCGGCACCCGCGTCGGGCATGTCGGTGGAGGCGTAGAGATGGATGTCGGCGCGCATGCAGAGTCCCTGTCGGAGGCCGACGGTAGGGGCTCGGAGGCGGCCCCGCTCAAATCTTGGCCACCGGGACAACGCGATGACGCAAACGATTGTCCGGGCGTCCCAGATGGGGTCCCGAAGGGCGAAATCGGGGCGATGCACGGCTATCGTCGGCCACCGTGAGCACGACGCCGGACCGCCTCCTCCAGACCCCGGACCACCGTCCCGGGGCCGCCCGGGACGCCGGACGGCGCGGCTCGCGGGGCCGGGCGTGAACCGCCGGCTGCACGAGCTCCGCGGCCCGGACGTCGTCCCGGCGCTCGGCCCGAACTCCGTCCTGGTCCAGCCCGTCGGCGCGATCGAGCAGCACGGCCCGCACCTGCCGCTGTCGACCGACCTGCTGATCGCGGAGACGCTCTGCGAGCGCGTCGTCGCCGAGCGCGGCGACGAGCTCGACCTCTGGCTGCTGCCGCCGCTGGCCTACACCAAGAGCGACGAGCACGCCTGGTCGCCGGGGACCGTCTGGCTCAGCGCGACGACGATGCTCGCGGTCCTCGACGACCTCGGTCGCTCGCTGGCGACGCTGCCCACCAAGCGCCTCGCGTTCGTCAACGGGCACGGCGGCAACTCGGCGCTGCTGGCGGTCGCGGGCCGCGAGCTGCGGCGGCACCACGGGCTGATGACGTTCCTCCTGCACCCGCGGCAGCCGCCGGCGACCACGCCGGCGGCGAAGGCCGGAGCGGCAGGCGCCGGGGCCGACACGGCGCCCGAGGCCGCCGAGGCGGACGACCCGGTCCCCGACGAGCTCGGCATGGGCATCCACGGCGGCCGGGACGAGACGTCGATGGTGCTGCACCTGCGGCCCGACCTCGTCGACCTGTCGCTCGCGGTGCGGGCCGTCCCGGAGGAGATGGCCGAGCGCGAGCACGTGCGCTTCGGCGGCGACGTCGCGTTCGGCTGGTGCAGCGACGACCTCTCGACGACCGGCGCGGTCGGCGATCCGACGCTCGCGGACGCGGAGCTCGGGCGGCGGCTCGTCGACGGGGCGGTCGCGTCGCTCGGGGACGCGCTGGCCGAGGTCGCGACGTTCGAGTTCCCGGTGACGTCGTCGGGCGGGCCGTCGTGAGGCGCGTCGGCCCTGCCGCGTCCGGGCGTCGGCCGGGCGTCGTCGGAGGATCGGCGACGTCGTCGGGGACCGGCACCGCGACCCGCGTCGGCGAGCGCCCGGACGGTCCACGGCGCCGCCGCCGATCACGGGCCGCCCGATGACCGGCGCCCTCCTCGTCCGCGGCGCGTCGTTCGTCTGGACCGGGTCGGAGCTCTACGAGGACGCCGACGTCCTCTGCGACGCCGGCCAGGTCGTCGCCGTCGGGGCCGACCTGCCGGGCGCCGACGGGATGACGGTGATCGAGGGGATCGGCTGCCTCGTCTCGCCGGGCCTCGTCAACGCGCATCACCACCTGCTGCAGAGCGCGTTCCGGACGCTTCCCGGGACCCGGCACGTGCCGATGCGGGAGTGGCTGCCGACGATGGCCGCCGCGTACGGGCGGGCGCAGCTGGACGCCGAGCTGGCGGGCGCCGCGGCGGCGGTGGCGGTCGCCGAGGGCCTGCTCTGCGGGGTCACGACCGTCGCCGACCACGTCCTGAACTGGCCCGCCGACGTCGACGGGCTGGACGTCGCCGAGGCGATCGCCGACGCCGCGCGGACGCTGGGCGGTCGCCTGGTGCTCGTGCGCGGCACCGCCGGTGACGACGCCGACGCGGCCGCGTCGGAGGCCGAGCGGCTCGTCGGGCGCTTCGGCGCGCGCTCGGAGGACGGGATGTTCGCGCTCGCGGTCGGCCCGGCCGGCGTGCACTCCGACGGGCCCGAGACCTTCGCCGCGCTGCGCGAGGTCGCCCTGCGCCACGGCCTGCAGCGCCGGACCCAGGCCAACGAGCAGGTCGACGTGCCGATCGCCGTGCAGCGCCACGGCCGGCGGCCGCTGGAGCTGCTCGAGGAGTGGGGCTGGCTCGAGCCCGGCGTGACCGTCGCGCACCTCTGCGAGATCACCCCGGACGAGCTGCGGCTCGTCGCCGCGTCGGGGGTCACCGCGACCCACGCGCCGGCCTGCGACCTGGCGATGGGCTGGGGCCTGATGCCGGCCGGCGCCCTGATCGACGCCGGCGTGACCGTCGGCCTGGGCACGAGCGGCGGCGGCTCCAACGACGCCGGCCACCTGCTCGCCGACGCCCGCCTGGCGATGCAGGCCTCCCCGCTGACCGGCCGCGCCCTGACCGCGCTCGAGGTCCTCGGCATGGCGACCCGCGGGTCCGCCCTCGGCCTGGGCCGCCCGGCCCTGGGCCGCCTCGACGCCGGGTCCGCCGCCGACCTCGTCCTCTACGACCTGCGCGGCGTCGCCGACGCCGGCGTCGCCGACCCGGTCGCGGGCCTGATCTGGGCCTCGCCGGGGCGCCGGCCGCGGGACGTCGTCGTGAACGGCGTGCCGGTCGTCCGCGACGGCGTGCTCCTGGCGGAGGACGAGACGCGCGTGGCGAACCGGCTGGCCCGGACGCTGGCGCTGCGGGGCGTGGCGTGAGCACCGGGCGCACCGGGCGGACGCGTCCGTGTCGTCCCCGGGCGGGCGTCCCCCTCCCGCGTCGGGCCGCCCACGCGGGTCGGGCCCGATGACCGCCCCGTCCGCGACCACGTCCACGGTGGCCGCCCCCACCGGTGGTGCACCCGCCGCGACCTACGACGCGATCGTCGTCGGGGGCGGCCACAACGGCCTGACCTGCGCGGCGTACCTGGCGCGGGCCGGGCGACACGTGCTGGTCCTCGAGGCGCGGGACACCGTCGGGGGCTGCGCCTCGTCGGTCGACGGGTTCGACGGCGCGCGCTTCAACGTCTGCAACTGCGACCACGCGCTCGTCCGCGCGACGGGCGTGATCGAGGAGCTGGAGCTCGCCGACCACGGGCTGCGGTACCTCGACATGGAGCCCGGCCAGCTCGCGCTGCCCTGGGACGGCTCCACGCCGTGGCTGCTCTTCCACGACGTCGAGCGGACCCTGCACTCGCTGTCCCTGACCCACCCGACGCAGGTCGCGGGCTACCGCCGCTACGTCGACGAGCTGCTGCCCGCCGCGCGCCTCGTCCTGGCGATGACGACGGGGGTCCCGACGCTGCGCGGGGTCGCCGGGCGCCTGGCCCGCCACCGCGGTCGGGGCGCGCGGGCGCTGCTGCGGCTGAGCCGGCGCAGCGCCGCGGACGTGCTGCGCCGCTACTTCGACGACGAGGCGCTGCTGGGGTCGCCGGCGACGACCGGGCCGGCCGTCTGGGGCCTGTCCGCCGAGACCCCCGGCACGGGCCTGGGCGCGCTCGGCTACGCGCTGCGCCACGCCGTCCCCGTGGGCCGGCCGATCGGCGGCTCCGGGGCGCTGACCGACGCGATCGCCGCGGCGGTGACCGCGGCCGGCGGCGAGATCCGCACCGGCGTCCGGGTGGCGGCGATCCGCTCCGCCGGGGGCCCGGCGCGCGGCGTGACGCTGGAGGACGGGACCCGCATCGACGCGACCACGGTGATCGGCGCCGGGGACCCGCGCACGACGCTCGTCGACCTGCTCGACGCCCCGCCCGCGGCGGCCGGCGACCTGGTCGCGCGGTGGCGGGACCGCGCGGGCGGCGAGGGCTACGAGAGCAAGATCGACGCCGTCGTCGACGTCCTCCCCCGTCCGCGCGGCCTGACCGACGCGTACCTCGCCGCGGTCGGCGTCGACGACCCGCTGATCGCCACGATGGTGGTCACGCCGACGCTGGCGTCGATCGCCGACGCGGCGACCACGGCGCGGGCCGGTGGCATCGCCGCGCGGCCGCCGATGCTCGTCAACGTCCCGTCCGTGCTCGACCCGACGGTCGGGCCGCGGGACGACGCGCACGCGGGGGCGGGCCGGCCGCCGGACGCCACCGCGACGTCCGGTCCGTCGGCGGGGGGCGGCGGAGCCTCGGGCCCCGGCGACGTCGGCACCGCAACCCGGGGCGCCGGCCACGTCTTCTCGCTCGAGGTCCTCTTCACCCCCTACGCGCTGCGGGGCGGGTGGGCCGGGTCCGGCGAGCCGGAGCGGTGGCTCGCGGCGTTCGCGGAGCTGATGGAGCCGGGGTTCCTCGAAGGCGTGCGCGCCTGGCGGAACGTCGGGCCGGAGGACTACGAGCGCGACTTCTCGATGCCGCGCGGCTACGCGTCGTCCTTCGCGGGCGGGCCGCTGACGGCGCTGCTCGGCCGCGACCGCGAGCTGACCCGGTACGCGACCCCGGTGCCGGGGCTGTTCCTCACCGGCGCGGGGACGTTCCCGGGCGCCGGGGTCTCCGGCGCTCCGGGACGGAACGCCGCGGGCGTGGTGCTCGCGGCGACCGGGGGCTGAGCCTGGCTGAGGCGGGCGCCGGGCGCCCGCGGTCGACCGGCGGAGCCGGTCGGGTCGGGGGCGGCCCGCGAGGGGCCGGTCGGGTCGGGGTGGAGCCGGCGCGCCTCGGCGACCGGCGTCGGGTGACCGGCCCGCCCGCGAGGGGCCGGCCGGGCGATGGTGGGGCCGGCGCCTACAGGCGGCCGGCGCCGGTGCGACGCGCGTTGAGCACGACGTAGAGCAGCAGCACGATCGCGAGGATGCCGAGGATGCCACCCCCGATCGCGACCTTGGCGATGAAGAGCACCAGCGCCACCACGGCGAGGGCGAGGACGAGTCCGTAGAGGTTCATGCCCGTCCTTACCCTGTGACCGCGAGCACACCCGGCCGGAACGCCGCACGCGGACGAACGATCGAATCTGGGCGTCGGAGCGTTTGCGCCGGCGGGGTCATGGGCAGGCCCCGGCCTCGCCGCCTGTCCGGCCGCCGAGCTCCCGCCAGCCGGATCGACCGCGCCGGGGACGCGCACCCCTCGAAGGCCTATGTCGCTGATGAATAGAACGATTCACCAGCGACATAGGCCTGGAGACACGCGTGTCCTCGGACGGGCAGGAGGTCGTCCGTCCGTCGTCCGCAACACGCCGCCGGCGTGCGACCGGAACCCCGGGACGCACCGTCGTGCGCGGGCGGACCCACGATCGCCCGCGGGACCGCGACGGTCAGGGCAGCAGCAGCGAGAGCCCGACCAGCGCCGCCGGGAGCGCGACGAGCGCCGCGACGCCGGCGAGCGCCAGCGCCCAGGAGCCCGGGTCCACGACGGCCGCGGTCCGGCGACGGGCGACGCCGTGGTGGCGCATCGGGCGAGGGATGTGGATGGTGCTCATCGGACCTCCGGACGGACGGGGCCGGGGGCCGCGGTCGAGGCGCCCCCGCGAGGGCCGGCGGCTCCGCCCTCACCCGTGTGGTCGGCCGGGCGGGCCGGATCCCGGAGACCGGGGCGGCCGCCTCGACGGGTGGACGACGTCGCCCCGTGGAGGCCGGCCCGTCCCTCGTGCGTCAGACCACCGCGGTCGCCGGCGCGGCCGGCGCGGCGGGGCGCGGGCCCGGGGTCACGCGCAGGTCCGCGTAGGCGCGCGCCAGGCGGACGACCGCGTCCTCCAGCTCCTCCGCCGGTCGGGTGTACGGCAGGCGGAGGAAGCGCTCGAAGGCGCCGTCGACACCGAAGCGCGGGCCCGGCACGACGCGCACGCCGTGGCGCTCGGCCGACGCGGTCAGGGCGGAGCTGACCGGGGCCGGGAGCTCGACCCAGAGCGAGTTGCCGCCGGGCGTCCGCTCGACGCGCCAGTCGGGCAGGTGGGTCGCGAGGGCGGCGATCAGTCGGTCGCGGCGCTCGCGCAGCATCTCCCGGCGGTCGTCGAGGCTCGCCTCGTGGGCGGTCAGGAGCTCGGTCGCGGCGAGCTGCTCGACGATCGGGGTCCCGAGGTCGAGGCCCGGCCGGATCCCCGCGAGCGCCGCGATCGTCGCCTCGTCGGCGCGCGCCCAGCCGATCCGCAGGCCGCCCCAGAAGCTCTTGCTCGTGCCGCCCACGGTGATCACGACCGCGCCCGTCGGGTCGTGGGCGGCGAACGGCGCGGGCGGCGGGCCGTCGAGGTTGAGGTCGGCCATCGTCTCGTCGACCACGAGCGTCGTGCGGGTCCGCGCGGCCGCGGCCGCGATCCGCGCGCGGCTCTCCGGGTCCATGCAGCGGCCGGTCGGGTTGTGGAAGTCCGGCAGCAGGTACGCCAGCCGCGGGCCGGTCTGCTGCAGCGCCGCGATCACGCCGTCGACGTCCCAGCCGGCGCCCGGCAGGCCGACCGGCACGGGGCGGCATGAGGCGCGCTGGATCGCGTCGATCGCGTGCGGGTACGTCGGGTGGTCGATCAGCACCCGGTCGCCCGGTCCGGCGAGCAGCTGGAGGACGAGCACGAACGCGTGCTGCGCACCGCTGGTGACGAGGATCTGCGCCGGCGTCGTCGGCAGGCCGCGCGCGGTGTAGCGGTCGGCCAGCGCCCGCCGGAGCTCCGGCACCCCGAGGGCCTGGTACCCGTGGCCGGGCAGGTGGGCCGGGAGCGCCGACAGGGCCGCGGCGTAGGCGGCGTGGACGCCCGGAGCGGCGGGCAGGGCCGCCGCGCCGAGGTCGATCACCCGCGGGTCGTCGTCGGCGACGAGGCCGCCCAGGCCCCGGCCCGCCGCGCCGGCCGGGACGCTGGTCCGGCTCCCGGAGCCGTGCCGGCTGACGAGGTGGCCCTGCTCGCGCAGGCGCCCGAACGCCGTCGAGACGGTCGTCCGGCTGACCGCGAGCACCGAGGCGAGCTCGCGCTCGCCCGGCAGCCGCACGTCGAGCGGGACCCGCCCGTCGAGGATCAGCAGCCGGATCGCGTCGGCGAGCTGCACGTACAACGGATCGCCACCCGATCCGGCCCGCTCGTCGTCCCGCCACGCGCCGAGCTGGCGGACGAGGGAAGCGCTGCTGATGCTGCGAGGCGTCATCGCAGACCACTCTGACGCAAGTGGCCCTGGATCGCAAGTCCACTTGGTGTCACCTTGCTCTCATGGCCCGCCCCTCCGACCCCACGAACCCCGTCGACCGCACCGCCTCCGCCTCGGGCACGAGCCCCGTCGACCGCTTCCTCGCGAGCACCCCGGCCGCCGCCGCGGGCCGCCCGGCCGGCGGCCCGGTCGCCCGCGGCGTCGCCCGGCAGGCCGAGCTCCGGAGCGCGCTCCTCGGCGGGCGCCCGTCGCTGGACGGCGCGGGCGACTGGACGATCCGCACGGCCAACGCCGGCGACGGTCCGGCCCTCGCCCGCCTCGCCGACCTGGACAGCGCGACCCGGATCCCGAGCGAACCGGTCCTCCTCGCCGAGGTCGCGGGCACGCCCGTCGCCGCCATCGGGATCCTCGACCGCCGCGTGATCGCGGACCCGTGGATCCCGACCGCCGCGGCCGTCGACCTGCTGCAGGCCAACGCGGCCGAGCTGCGCGGCGCGGCGCGCCGGCGCGCCTGGGCCGAGCGGCTCCGCCGCCCGCGTCGCGGCGCCGAGCGCCGCGCGCGCGTCGCGGGCTGAGGCCCTTCACGGCGGGCGCGGCGGACCGGTCCCGCGCGCGTCCGCCCCGTCGGCCGGCCGACGCCGCGCGCCTCCGCCGTCCCCTACGGCCCGAAGAACGGCCGCCCGTCGCGCTCCGCCAGCCGGCGGCGCACCTCGTCGAGGCGGCCGATGGTCGCCTCGAGCTCCGGGGAGCGCGCCCCGACCCGGGCGCGCTTCGCGCACTGGGACGCGATCTGGTCGCGCACCTCGTCGAGGTCGAACCGCGTCGGCCGGCCGTCGCGGAGGACGACCTCGCCCGCCACGATCACGTGCCGGACGTCCTCGCCCGTCTCCGACCACACGAGTGACGCCTCGAGGATCCGGGCGCCGGCGAGGCCGGTGCCACGGCGGTCCAGCAGCGCGACGTCCGCCGGGGCGCCGGGATTCAGCGCGCCGAGGCCCGGGACGCCGAGCGCGTGCCCGCCGCCGGTCGTCGCCATCGTCATCGCGTCGATCGCGCTGACCCACCGCTCGTCCGGGTCGCGGTGGATCAGGGCCGCCAGGCGCATCGCGATCCAGGCGTTCTGGTCGTCGCCGGAAGCCGCGCCGTCGGTGCCGACGCCGACGTTCGCGCCGGCCTCGAGGAGCGCCGCGATCGGCGCGCGGCCGGAGCGCAGGCGCTGGTTGGCCGCCGGGTTGTGGGCGACCGTCGCGCCGCGCGCGGCGATCAGGCCGATGTCGTCCTCCTCGATCCACACGCAGTGGGCGAGCGAGACGCGCTCGTTCAGCACGCCGAGCTCGTCGAGCGTCCGCACCGCCGACTTCCCGTCGCGGCGCCGGGCGGAGGCCGCCTGGACCCGGGTCTCGACGCAGTGCAGCTGCATCGTCGTCCCCGTCCGCTCGGCCAGCGCGGCCATGCCACCCATCAGCTCGTGCGACGCCCACTGGACGCCGCTGCAGCCGGTCAGCAGGTGCATGCGGCCGTCCTCCGTGCCGTGCCAGCGCGAGATCGCGTCCTCGGTGATCGCGAGGAACTCGCTCGTCGGCATCGACGGCACCTGCTGGGGCATCATCATCCGCAGGCCGGCGACGTCGACCCCGAGGTCGGCCGCGAGCAGCAGCGTCGCGTCGTCGTCGGAGAGCAGCGGGGAGACGCCCCCGCGGATGCCCGAGTCGCGGTAGGCGCGCATCGCGCCGTCGAACGACGCGGGCGAGATCGGCGTCATCACCAGGTGGTCGATGACCGACGTGCCGCCGGAGCAGAGCAGCTCGGCGGCGCTGGCCAGCGAGCACCAGTAGTGGTCCTCGGGGGTGTAGAGGCCGCTCTCGGCCATCAGCGTCGCGAGCCACGGCTCCAGCGTCAGGCCGTCGCCGAGGCCGCGCATCGGGTTCTCGGGTGAGTGCGTGTGCGCGTTGACGAGGCCCGGGACGGCCAGCAGCCCGGTCCCGTCCAGGACGTTCGCGGCCATCTCGCGGGAGGGCGACGGCGACGGGTCGACGGCCACGACGCGTCCGCCGGCGATCACGAGGTCGACGCCCGTGCGCAGATCGCCGGGGGCGACCAGGACGTCGAGGTCGATGACGACGAGGTCGACCTCGGGCTCCCCCACCGGGACCTCGTCGGTGGTCGTGGCCAGGGGGGCGATCTCCTCGAGGACCGCGCCGGCGGGGGGATCCGGCGCGCTCATGCCGCCGCCCGCCCGGCCGGCGCCTCGGCCGCGTGGAACGTCACCGGCAGGCTCCGGTAGGTGCGGATCAGGAGCGTGGGGTGCAGCGCCGCGGCGTCGGGATCCATCGTGATCCGCGCGTAGCGCTCCCGCAGGCGCTCGAGGACCACGCGCGCCTCGAGCCGGGCGACGTGCGCGCCGAGGCAGACGTGCGTGCCGCCGCCGAACGCGACGTGCGCCGCACCGGCCTGGCCGGGGGCACCCTTCCCGCCGTCGGGCCGGGGCGTGGCGCCGCGCCCGACGTCGAAGGCGTGCGGGTCGGCGAAGACCCGCGGGTCGCGGTTGGCCGGGAGGACGCCGCACTGCACGACGTCGCCGGCACGGATGGTCGTCCCGTGGAGCTCGAAGTCGACCATCGCGACGCGGCCCATCGAGAGCGCGGGGCTGACCCAGCGCAGGGACTCCTCGACCGCGGGGCGGATCAGCGACGCGTCGGCGCGGACGCGGTCCCACTGGTCCGGGTGCTGCGCGAACGCCTCGACCATGCCGGCCAGCAGCGTCATCGTCGTGCTCGTGCCGGCCGCCAGGGCCTCCATCGCCTGGGTCAGGACGTCGTCCCAGGAGAGCCGCCCGGCGTCGTGCTGCGTGAGCAGGAACGAGAGCATGTCGGTGCCCGTCGCGGCCCCGGCGTGGCGGGCCCGCGCGAGCGCGTCGATGTCGGCGCGCAGCTGCAGGAACGCGGCACCGGCGCGGTCGAGGTCGTCGGGGGCGACGAGGTCGGGCGAGAGCAGGACGTCGATCGCGACGGTGTCCTCGTGCAGCAGGCCGAGCAGGCGCTCGAGGTCGTCCTCGGGCAGCCCGAACAGCGCCTGGAAGACCCGGGCGGGCATCGGCCGGGCGACGGCGTCGACCCAGTCGACCTCGCCCTCGTCGGGCAGCGCGGCGAACAGCTCGTCGACGAGGCCCTCCACCAGCGCGGTCACCTGGGCCTCGACGTTGTGACGGGTGAACGGCTTGGTGAAGGCGCCGCGCACGCGCTTGTGCTCGACGTCGGGGAGGTTGATGAGCAGGCCCTCCTGGACCCGCTCGAGGTCGCTGCCGGCGCCGAACGGCCGGGTCTCGTCGTAGCCGCGGACGGCGTGGATGTCCGTGCCGCAGCGCGTGCGGTCCTTGAGGATCTCCTGGACGTCGTCGTAGCGGGTCAGGAGCCAGCGGCCGTCGCCGGTGGGGTGGACGGGGTCCTCCTCGCGCAGCACGTCGAAGGCGCGGTGCAGGCGCGACGGCAGCTCGGGGTCGTACAGGTCGAAGCCGCCCGCGGAGGGGTCGGTCGTCGTGGTCATGGGGTGGTGCTTTCGGTGTCGCCTCCGGGGGCCGCGGGTGTCGCGGGCCGGGACGGATTCGGTGCTGCGTCTGGGATCGGGGCGGGCACCTCGCGGTGCGGCCGGGGAAGGACGTTGCGGCCGGGGCGCGGGCCCGGGGACCGGGTCGAGGGGAGCGCCGACGTGCGGCTGCCGGGCGCGCGGTCGCGTATCACGGCGACCGACCCGGCGCGGCCCGGCACGGCCGGGCCGCCGGGGCTGCCGGCCATGGGCCGGGTGGCGGCGGGACCGGTGGTCCGGCCCGGCGTGGCCGGGGTGCCGGCGGGACCTGCCGCCCGGGCCTGCGTCGCGCGCGCGCCGGCCGGGCCGGACGTCCGGCCCGGCGTCGGGCGCCGCCGTCCGATGCCGAACGCGACGGGGAGGGCCGCCGCGTGGAGGGCGATCGTGCTCACGAGCCGCCCCCGAGGTCGGCGCCGACCCACGCGAGGGCCGCCGCGACGACCGGCTCCTCGCCCGGCCCCGCGACGCCCGACAGGTCGACGCCCGCGACCCCGTCGACGGCCAGCGCCCGGCCGGCCGCGGCGATCGCGCGGTCGACGGCCGCGGCGGTCGGATCCGGGGCGTCCAGTGCCGCGAGCACGTCGGCCGGGACCGCACCGGGCAGGAAGGCCTCCAGCCGGCGGGCGCCCGCCGTCGAGCAGACCAGCGGGACCGAGACGAGGATCCGCAGCGCCGGGGCGAGGGCCCGCGTCGCCACGACGAACGCCCCGAGCGCGTCCTCGTCGCCGGCGTGGTTGACGATCACGACGTCGGCGCCGGCGGCCGCCTTGCGGGCCGCCCGCGCGGGGCGCTCGTCAGCCGGCGGCGCGCTCGGGGACTCCGCGACCGAGACCGCCAGGCCGCTGCCCGCCGCCAGCGCGGCGAGGGCGACGGCGTCGAGGTCGAAGACCGGCAGCGCATCCGGCCGACCGCCGGTCAGCGGGTGGTCGCCGGTGACGCAGTGGACGGCCGCGACGCCGGCCGCCGCGAGCCCGGCGAGCTCGCCCTCCAGCGCGACGCGGTTGCGGTCCCGGCAGTTGAGGCTCGCCCAGGGCCGCACGCCCTCGGCGGCCACGAGCGTCGCGCGCAGCGCCGGCGGCAGCTGCACCCGCGCCCACGGCGCGTCGCCCAGCAGCGCGGCGTCGACGTGGCCGGCGAGCACGCCGGCGGTGCGACGCAGCTCGTCGGGGTCCGGGCCCGACGACGGCAGCTCGGCGACGATCAGCGGTCGTGCGTCGAGCACGCCGAGCAGCGCGGCCGCCGGGGCCGCGAGGGGGACGCGGCCGACGGGCCTGGTGCGCGGCGCCGCCGCGCCCGGCCCGACGAACGCGCAGGGCCGGTCCCCGGTCTCGCAGCCGCCGTCGGACCGGACGCCTCCGCACGGCCCGTCGACCATCGTCTTCGGGCAGTCCGCGACGCCGGGGCGCGGAGCCCGCCGCTCCGCGGCCCCCGACCGGATCCCGGCGGGACGGCACGCGGCGCCCGTGGGCCGGCGCGCGGGGCCCGCAGGGCCCAGGGGCTCCGGCGTCCGGGGCGCGGAGATATCGGTCGCGATGGTCACTCGGAGGCCCCGGGTCCAGCGGCGCCTGGTCGCGGATGACGTCCTTGAGCGTCACCCCGTCGATGAGCTCCATCGCCATGTACGGGATGCCGTCCCAGTCGCCG